>JANQFT010000279.1 GCA_028277685.1 Phycisphaeraceae bacterium | reverse complement strand
ACTGGCCATGGCCATCAAATGGTGCAGCAATGCGAAGATCGACCTGCTCACCATCGACGGCGCTCCCGGTGGCACGGGCATGAGTCCCTGGCGGATGATGGAAGAGTGGGGCATTCCCAATATCTACCTGCACTCGATGGCATACAACTTCGCAAAGAAGATCGAAGCCAAGGGCATGCGTCCGGCCGACATGGCGTTCGCCGGTGGGTTCAGCACCGAAGATCATATTTTCAAATGCATTGCCCTCGGCGCACCTTACACCAAGGCCGTCTGCATGGGCCGTGCCCTGATGATTCCCGGCATGGTCGGCAAGAACATTGATCAGTGGATCAAGAGCGATGACCTGCCCCGCACCGTCAGTGCCTACGGTACCAGTGTGGAAGAAATCTTTGTCTGCTGGGAAAACGTGGCGGACATCGTCGGCAAGGATGAGATGCAGAACATCCCACTGGGCGCGATCGGCATCTACAGCTACTGCAACAAGCTTCAGGTTGGTCTGCAGCAACTCATGGCCGGCGCTCGCCGTTTCAAGATCGACACCATCAAACGCGATGACATCATCAGCCTGACCAAAGATTGCGCCGAAGTCACCGACATCCCCTACGTGATGGACGCCGGCATGGCCGAAGCGGAAGCGATTCTCGACAGTTAAACAACACCAACCAATTCGTTCACTACCCAAAGCCCACGGATCGCATCCGTGGGCTTTTCCCATTCATGGGTTTGCCTGAGCGACAATCACCTTGAATCATGCGGTAAATTCTCCGACGATGCACGCGGACTGTTGTTGTTCAGGAACCGAGACGATGCGCCATACTGCCCCGACCATTCTCCTGCTTGTGTTGGCCTCGTTGTGCACCGCAGCCGACCAGGCGCGGATCAACGAGCTTGTCCTCCAACTCGGTGCTGACGAGCCGGCCAAGCGAGAGCAGGCCCAGTCCGCGCTCTCGCGCGTTGGTGCGCCAGCCCGTGAGGCGCTCGAACGTGCCGCGATGAGCACCGATGCGGAGATCGTTACCCGCGCCCGCACGCTGCTTGGCATTATCGATGCGCGCTTCGTTACCCTCGACTACGTGCGACGCACCTACCTGATTGGTGAACCAATTCCCGTGCACTGGGTGTTCCGCAACATCACCGACGAAACGCTCAAGCTTTCGATGGGTTCGGACTTGAGTGGCCGCTGGCGGGCGTCGAAGTTCACCATCCGCGCGACGGATGTGCGGGGCAGGCCGCTCGAAGATCCACTACCCCCGGAACTGCGTAATCGCGGGGGCAACAGTGATTCGCCGAAACTTGCACCGGGCGAACAGTACACCGTCACGCTCGATCTTGCCCGGTACATTCGCTTCGATCGGGCTGGCACATACCAGGTCACCATCTCGCATGACCTTGGTTGGAAGAAGGACGAACGTACGCCGCCTACCGCTACGCTCTCGCTACGCATTGCTGAGCCCACACCTGCCCAAGCGGCGCTGGTGATCGAACGCGTCAAGCAGCTTCCCGCCGAGCCGCAGAACAAACCCGGTAAGCGCGGACGCGTGAAACGGGATTTCCGCTTATTGGGGCACCCCCTTTACCTGCCCTTGATCAAGTCCGATGCCATTGCAGGTGATGTGGATGCCATCGCCGGCCTCGCAGGCATTCAAACCCTCAGCAGCACCCAGACGCTGCTCGATATCCTCTTCAGCCAGGCAGCGGAAGATGCCGCGGTGCGACAGGCGTGTTGGGATGCTCTCACCAAGCCGACGCGCTTCCCCGATTCACCAAAGACCAAGCCCGGCCCAACCTGGGACGCTACCTTCACCCCACGCTTACGCGAACTCGCCATCCGGTGGTCCAGGCTGAATGACGTGGACAGCCTTGCGCATGCCGGCACGATCATCAAAGCGCACGGCACCAAAGACGACCTGCCCATCCTCTTCGATATCATGACGCGCATCGTCGCACTCGATACGCCCAACACCTTCGACGACACACGCATCTATCAATTCAACCGTCATCTGGAGAAACTGCTCCGCGCCACCGAAACGCTCTACAAGCGTGGTGCCAAGCGACCGACCGACCCGAAAACTGATGGCGAATTGATGACGGTGATTCGCGATGGCTGGCGCAGCACATCGCTGCGAACCAAGGATTGGCCCACCCATTTCGAACGCGGCCTCACGCACCCGCATCCCCTGGTGCAGTATGTGTCTTTGAATTACGTGCCGCGCAAACTCAAGGAGCAGTTTCGTCCGCCCATCGCCAATCTGATCAAC
>JANQFT010000130.1 GCA_028277685.1 Phycisphaeraceae bacterium | reverse complement strand
TTGAAACCGCGTTTTTGACCCAGAATCGCCATCCGCGCGAACGATGGCCCGCCCACCACCTGAGCGCGCGATCATTCGGGGCGCGCCAATGAAAAAGTTTTTCACCGCCCGCCCAGCGTTCACGCATTCCCCCATCGCCGGTATCATGACCGCACATCCTTTCACAGGCGGGGGTCCGCATGGCCAAGTCAACGAACGAACAACCCACTACACCTGATATCGATTTCGCCCTCGATCCGCCGCAGATGACGCTGTTGGCTGACGGTGCGCTCGGCGAACAGCAGTGGTCCACCGACGTTTTCCAACTGCAACAAACCCTCGGGTCGGTGTACGACACCCTGCGATTCGGCAACACACCCACCCCCATGGCGATCGCGCTCTACGGCTCGTGGGGCACCGGCAAAACCAGCGCCATGCGCTGGCTGCGTGGCCTGCTGCAGCACTGGAACAAAAACGGTAAAGGCCGCAACCGCACCACCGTCCAAACTGTCTGGTTCGAGCCTTGGAAGTACCACACGCGTGAAGCCGTCTGGCAAGGCATCATCGCCGAGGTCATTCTCGCCTGCATGCACGTCGATCGTCTGAAAGACAAAGACGGCGCCGCCAAGAAACTCATCGCCGCCACCGGGGCATTCGGCCGGTCGCTCGGCTCCGGCTTCCTCGAGGCCCTCAAAGCCGTCAAGATCAAAGCCGGCATCGCCGACATCGCCGTCGGCCAAGCCATCGACAGCATGATCGACCAGGTTGGTCAGGCTGCCCGTCCGGAGAAAGCCTACCTCAACGAATTCGAAACCACGCTGCGCGATTACATCCACACCTGGCTCGGCAAAACAGAACGCATCGTTGTCTTCATCGACGATCTCGATCGCTGCCTGCCCAAGGTCGCGCTGGAAGTGCTCGAAGCGCTCAAGCTCTACCTCAGCATGGAGAAGCTGATCTTCGTCGTCGGCCTCGACCGGCAGGTGGTCGATCAACTGGTCTGCAAGCACTACAACACGCTTGGCGTCGAAACGAAGAAAGCGCGCGATTACCTCGACAAGATGTTCCAGGCCGAGGTCCACATCACCCCCAGCCAGCGCCGCATGGGCGATTACTTCACCCAGGTCATCGATCAACTGGACACCGCCACGCAAACCGACGGCCAACCCGGCTACTGGACGCACATGTTGGGCGAACGCCCCGAAGACGACCACGAAGATGCCGCGCCGTCAGACCCACCCAACTACCGCGGCATTCTCGAAACGGTCCTGCGCGATCTGGCGGGCAACAACCCCCGCCAGGTCAAACGCCTGATCAACAGTGCGCTGACCCTCGGGGCCGGCGCGGTTCACGTGCCAACATCGGATGCTAAGCACGATCCCCAACTGCGCTTCGCCCAGGGCGTACAGGTCTACCTGATCTGGCGCATCCTGGACAAGGTTTACGAAATGGACGGCCACTGGGTCCGACAACAGACCGGTTGCGATTTCTTCGACGCCTTCAGCAAGGCGGTGCGCGAGCATCCTGAAGTCAAGCCACCGGCCTTGGCGGCGGAAGAACCAGAACGTGCCGAAGGCGACGATTACAGTGAGGCTCAGCCAGATAAATCACGCAAACCGAACCGAGACAAAGTCGCGCTGGATCAGTTACGCGAAGCTGATGATGTCTATGCCCGCTTCTGCCATACAGCCGCGGCCGCGCAGCCAATCCAGAAGCTGCTCCAACTGGTCAACAGCCAGAACCTGCGCCAGTTGATGTGCGTGCCCTTCAGTCAGGACGTCGCCATGCTCGCCGCCGGCCTGGTTGAAGAACCGAGCAAAGAAGCGGCTGCCCTCGAGACCATGTCTGACACACTCAAGAACGCGATCGCAAGTACCATCGGTAAACCCGTGGGCGAATTAGCGCCAGCCGACTTGGAGCGGGTGGTAACGCTAAGACTCAGGAACAAAGAACTAACCGCAACCGATCTGACGCACGTTACAGGTCTCAGCTCGCTACAATCGCTCGATCTCATGAACGCCGGTGTTACGGATCAGGTGGCGAAAGAACTAGCTCATCTCACGACCCTACGTACACTCGATCTCTGGGACAACAAAATCACCGATCAGGGAGTGAAGCACCTGGCGGAACTCACTGCACTGCAAACGCTCGACCTCCGCAGGACCAACGTCACCGATCAGGGAGTGAAGCACCTGGCGGAACTCACTGCACTGCAGACGCTCTACCTCAACGACACCAACGTCACCGATCAGGGAGTGGCGCGGCTCAAAGAGCAATTTGATGCGCGGGGGCAGAAAATACGTATCTACCGATGATCGAACACTCAACCACATCCGATACCGATTTCGCCCTCGAGTTGCCACAGATGACGCTGCTGGCTGACAGTGCGCTCGGCGGGTGACTGGGGCTACGGCCCGAAGCAAGTAGGGTGGGTTAGCGAGTCATCGAGCGTAACCCACCAGGTCTGCGTCGAAACTTCATCCTGGTGGGTCCGCTGCGCTTGACCCACCCTACAGACTACAGACTGATCAACGATTGCCGACTTCAGCAAGTAGGGTGGGTTAGCGAGTCATCGAGCGTAACCCACCTTATCCGCGTCGAGATTTCATCCTGGTGGGTCCGCTGCGCTTGACCCACCCTACAGACTTCGATTTCACAGGCGAGGGCATCAATACCCTGGAGAACGTAGGAATGGACTTGGGCAAGCATTGGAACCAGCACCCCACGCGGGAAAAGAATGCGGGTAGTGTAAGGTATCGTGGTAGGGTGGGTCGAGCGCAGCGGACCCACCGAGTTTCACCCAAGGTCCAAGTTCGAGTCCATTCCGTTCGTCCCCCAGTCGGCCGTCAGCGTGCCTTGGCGAATGAACCGGTGGATTGATGAGTATGGCCAGTCGACCGGCCGATCTGCATGACCATGTTTGACCGGGTTGAAGTGGATGTAGTCAATGTGCTCGTTCAAGTCATGGTCATCGCGGATCAGGTGTTCGTAGAACCGACGCTGCCAGATTCCCTTCTCTCGCTTGTGTTGCTTGCTTGACCGACGCGATGTTGCCGCACTGAACCGGATCGAGAAACGCGTCTTGATCAGTCGCCATCGCGTGGAGAAATCGTCATCGCCTTTGGGCAGCGTCCAGATCATGTGCAGGTGATTGGGCAGAATGACCGATGCGTCGATGTCGAACGGGTGGACTTTTTTCACGGCAGCCACGGCGGCGCGCAGTGCATCGACCTGATCGACAAGCAGTCGTTGCCTGCGATCCTGCAGATTGACGGTGAAGAAATAAGTCCCACCCGCCTGGCGCCAGCGTCGGTATTGCGGCATATGAAGATCATAGCGAGAGCATGGTGGGTCCGCTGCGCTTGACCCACCCTACAGACTGAACCACGACCAAATATCGCACACAGTGAGTAGGTCCGGGCCTACGGGGGTCAACCGGTTAACTGATCAACGATTGCCGATTTCAGGGATTCGGCGTCGTCCGCGTCCAGTTGGCCGGCGTTCCAGCGGTAGCCAAGGCCGTCGGCTTCGGTGCGGGGGATGATGTGGAAGTGGACGTGGGGGACGACCTGGCCGGCGACTTCGCCGTTGTTTTGGAGGACGTTGTATGCGTCGACGCCCGGTAGTGACGCCATGACGGCGTTGGCCAAACGTGTCACCGTTTCCATGCACTTGCCGGCGAGTTCGGGAGGCATGGTGGCGAGGGTGGCGTGGTGGTCTTTGGGGATGACGAGGCAGTGACCTTTGGCCAGCGGGCCGATGTCGAGGAAGGCGAAGGTGTGGTCGTCTTCGTAGAGTTTGTGACAGGGGATTTCGCCGGCGATGATTTTGCAGAAGATGCAATCAGGGTCTTGGAGGGACATGGGGGCGCCTCGTATTCGATCTTCGGTGCCAAAAGACTGGGGGGGAGCGGTCCGCTGAAGCGGGACGCACCGGGCACGGGGGGTTATTCCTTGGCGGGGACGAGGAGGACGGGTTTGCGGATGCGTTTGAGCACACCCTCGGCAACGGAGCCGACGACCAGGTGATGGACGGCGCCCTGGCCGTGGGAACCCATGACGATCAGGTCGACATCGTACTCGTTGACCTGGTCGGCGATGACCTGGCTGACGGGGCCTTGCACGACGCGGCTGGTGGTTTGGACGCCGACCTTGCGGGCTTTGGCTTCGAGGGCTTCAAGGTCGCGGCGGGCCTCAGCGAAACGGTGACCGGCTTTCGGGGTGCTGACGCTGAGCGAAACGTAGCGGCACACATCGGGTCGGTACTGCGGCACATGAAGCAGGTGCAGCACCGCACCGGCGGGCTTGGCCAGATCGATGGCGGTGGCCAACAGCCGGTCGGTCAGGTGGGAGAAATCGATGCAGACTAGAACGGACTTCATCGTGGCGTACTCCGCGTGAAACCAACCCGGGAAGTTGCTTCCCGGGAGGGCGAGACTCCTGCTGAGCCGCTTGCGACAGCCGAACCAGCATTCGCTTCGGCTCAGCGGGAGCTTCGCCCTCCCGAGGCATCGGGTTTGCCTGGAACTGCCATGATACCAATGTCGGCAAAAGAAACAGCCCGCAGGAGCAAAAGCCTGCGGGCGGTGGATGAATCGGGTGATGCAGGCCGAGGGTTATTCGGTCTTGTTCGAGTCGTCGGCTGCTTCTTCTGTGGGGGTTTCGGCAGTGGCTTCCGCAGAGGCTTCGGCGGTTTCTGCTGCTTCGGTGACGGTTTCTTCGGTGGTTTCGGCAGCGGGTTCTTCAGCGGGAGCTTCTTCTGCCGCAGGCTCGTCCTTGCTTCCGGGGGCCTTACGCAGTTTGGCGGCGAAGGCGGTGCGGTTGTCCTGCTTCTGGCGTCGACGGGAATAGCGACCCTTGACGTTGGGGCCTTCGTCGGTTTCGTCATCGACGAGTTGGAGGACGACGAGGTCGGCTCCATCACCGATGCGATGCTTGCCGAGGCGCACGATGCGGGTGTAGCCGCCGGGGCGATCCTTGTAGCGCGGGGCGATGTCGTCGAAGAGCTTCTGGATGAGGCTTTTGTCTTCGACTTCCTCGGCCTCGGCGCCGCCCTTAACGACCTTGATCAGTTGGCGGTCCTGCAGGTCGGCGATGGCGAGCCGGCGAGAGTGCAGATCGCCGCGGCGGGCGAGGGTGATCAGCTTCTCGACGAAGGGCTGGACGGCCTTGGCCTTGGGCAGGGTGGTGGTGATCTGCCCGTGCTGGAACAGCGCGGCAGCCATGTTGCGGAACGTGGCGCGGCGATGCGCGGTGTTGCGTCCCAGTTTGTATCCGGCAACAGAGTGTCTCATCGTTCACATCCTCAATGCCCGCGGGTGGCGGGGATGAGCGTTGGGTTGTTAGTCCTCGTCGAAGCCCGGGTCGTAATCGTGGTCTTCGATGATATCGGGGTCGAAGCTCACGCCTTCGGGCATGGTCATGCCCTGGGCGAGGCCGAGGTCGTCCAGCTTACGCTTGACTTCGCGGAGCGAGGTCTTGCCGAACGCGCGAATCTTCAGCAGGTCGGCTTCACTGAGCGAAGCGAGTTCGCCCACCGACTTGACGTTGGCCGATTCCAGGCAGTTGCTGGCGCGAACGGAAAGGTCGAGTTCGCTGATCGGCATGTTCAGCTTGCGAATGAGTTCTTCGTCCACGGCGGACGCGGCGGCGGCTTCTTCGCTGACGGTTTCCGTGCCGAGTTCAAAGTACTGCACGAAGGGATTCAGGTGCTTACGCAGAATCTTGGCTGCTTCGACGACGGCCATTTCGGGGTCGACCGCACCGTTGGTCCACACCTCGAGGGTGAGTTTATCGTAGTTGGTGCGCTGGCCGACGCGGGTGTCTTCCACCTTGTAGCGAACGCGGAGCACGGGGCTGAAGATGGCATCGACATGGATGACGCCGACTTCCTGTTCGGCTTCGCGTTCCTGGAATTCGCTGGCGGGCACGTAACCGCGGCCCTTTTCGACGGTGAACTCGACATCGAAGTCGACTTCTTCGGTGAGGCTGCAGATCACCAGGTCCTTGTTGAGGATGGTGATGGAGGTGTCGGCTTCGATCATGTCGGCGGTGACTTCGCCGGGGCCGGTCGCGCCGAGGCTCATGGTCTTGGGTTCATCGCCGTCCATTTGCACGACGAGGTTTTTGACGTTGAGGATGATGTCGGTGACATCTTCCTGCACGCCGTCGAGGCTGGAGAATTCGTGGGGCGCGCCGGCGATTTTCACCTGGGTGACGGCGGCGCCTTCAATGGTGGAAAGCAGGATGCGGCGGAGGCTGTTGCCTACCGTGGTGCCCAGACCGCGTTCGAACGGTTCGACGGTGAACCGACCGTAGGTGTCGGTGTTGATTTCGTCGGGGGTGACGCGTGCGGGCAGTTCGAGGCCTCTCCATCGGATACGCATCGGGTATCTCCTTCGCGAGCAGCAATGCCTAAGCAAGGCGTGTCCCGGCTAACGGTTGACCGCTCCGTGCTGCTGTCGGAGGCGGCCCCCTTCTGTCCGGGAGCACGGTTGATTCATGGTGGTTAGACGCGACGTTTCTTCCGGGGACGACAACCGTTGTGGGGCACGGCGGTGTTGTCTTCGATGGCGGTGATCTTCAGGCCGGCGGCTTGAAGACTGGTGACCGCACTTTCACGACCCGGTCCGGGGCCTTTGATCCGCACTTCGACTTCCTGCATGCCAAGCTTGCGGGCCTTGGCGGCGCAGTTTTCGGCAGCGCGACTGGCGGCGAAAGGCGTGGACTTGCGTGCACCCTTGAAGCCGACAGTGCCGGCCGAATCCCAGGCGACGGTTTCACCGTTCACATCGGTGATGGTGACCTGGGTGTTGTTGAAGGTCGCCTTGATGTGTGCGACCCCGCGGATGACGTTGCGACGAACTTTCTTGGATTTCTTGGCCATGTGGCTCCTCGAAGCTGTTGACGCTACCGCTGGGGTAGCTGACTTCAGTATTCCGTATCCCCCTCTCCCTTCGAGGGAGAGGGCCGGGGTGAGGGTCCAACGCCTGGTAAGACGTCTGGTATCTCACCCCTCACCTAACCTCTCCCCTCAAGGGGAGAGGGAAAGAGTCATCAACCCTTCACGCCCTTCTTGCCAGCGACGGTCTTCTTGCGGCCCTTGCGGGTGCGTGCGTTGGTGCGGGTACGCTGACCGTGGCACGGCAAACCGCGACGGTGACGTTCGCCGCGGTAGCAGCGGATGTCACGCAGGCGCGACACGTTCTGGCCGAGCTGGCGACGCAGGGCACCTTCGACAATGAAGTTGTTGTCGATGATCTGGGCGAGCTTGGCGAGGTCGTCTTCGGCGAGGGTGTTGGCGCGGGTGTGGCCGTCGATGCCTGCTTCTTTGCAGATATCTTCAGCGAACTTGGGGCCCACGCCATAGATGTACCGCAGGGAGATGCGGATGGGCTTGTTATCAGGGATGTCGACACCGGCGATACGTGGCATATGTGGTTCTCCGATGAGACGTCGCGGCCGAGCCGCGGCGCTAAATCGGGTTGACGCGTTGCGTCAACCTTGCCGTTGCTTGTGTTTCGGGTTGGTGCAGATCACGCGCACGACGCCTTTGCGACGCACGATCTTGCACTTCTCACAAATTCTCTTGACGCTACTGCGTACTTTCATAATGCACCTCGCACTTCGGCGAAGATTCACAAACCCGTTACAGATCGCGCGAACACTCGCGTGATCAATGGCGGTAGGTGATGCGGCCCTTGGTCAGGTCGTAGGGGCTGATCTCAACCGACACCCGATCACCGGGGACGATTTTGATGTAGTGCATCCGCATCTTGCCGGCCAGGTGAGCAAGCACCGTATGACCGTTTTCCAACTTCACCTTGAACATCGCGTTGGGCAATGCATCGGTGACTTCCGCCTCAACCTGGATTTTGTCTTCCTTGGCCATACGCCTCGGTTTCAATGGCCTTCGGCTTCACGATCCACGCGATCATTCACCGTTGGTCAGTACTTCGCATCCATCTTCGGTCACCGCGAGGGTGTGCTCGTAATGGGCGGCGGGTTTGCCGTCGCCGGTGACGACCGTCCATTGATCGTCCAGCACCTTCACACGCTCGGACCCAAGGCAACACATCGGCTCAACGGCCATCACCAGGCCGGGCTTCAGTTCAATATCGTTCCGCACCAACTCGCGGCTGACGAAGTTCGGTACCTTCGGGTCTTCGTGCATCGTCTGACCGATGCCGTGGCCCACGAAGTCGCGAACGACGCCCATTTTGGCCTTCACCGCGTAGCTTTCCATCAAGCGGGCGACCTGGCTCCAGGTTTTGCCGGGCTTGATGTTCTCGATCGCAATGTTCAGTACGTGTTCCGTCACTTCGCACAGGCGTCTGACTTCGGGCTTGACCTCGCCGACCATGATGGTGGTGGCGCTGTCGCCGCACCAGCCATTGATGCGGCAGCCGAAGTCTACGCTGACGGCGTCACCTTCCTTGATGACGCGTTGGCCGGGAATGCCGTGCACCACTTCTTCGTTCACGCTGATGCACGTGCAGGCGGGAAAGCCTTCGCCTTCGCGATACGTGGGGTACCATTTGAATAGCCCAATCGCATCGGGATGTTTGGCGAGGACGGCCTCGGCCTCGGCGTCGATCTCGGCGGTGGTC
>JANQFT010000060.1 GCA_028277685.1 Phycisphaeraceae bacterium | reverse complement strand
ATAGTAGATCGAACCGCCGAGGACATCGCCGCTGGTGAAGTCGATGGCGAGATTGAGGGCCATCGCATCGATGTTGTCATTGTCGGTCAGGCCGAGCATCGCCGCGGTGGCAAACATTTCAACCGCACCGTTCTGCGGATCGAACACGAGAATGTCCGCACCGGAGGTCGTGCCCAAGGCGCCAGAACTGGCCAGCGAGAAGAAGATCGGACGATCGGGATCGCCATCGTTGCCGAAAACGTCGAACTCTTCCTGGCTGTAGGCGTTGAGGTTGTCCTGCTGACCGGTAAAAAACTGACCTGGTGCACCGACTGGCGCGAACAGACTGCCACCGGCGGGCTGCAGACCCAAGCGACGCTGATTCTTCATCAGCAGGTGGTAGCCGGAACCGGGTTGAGCTTCGAAGCCGAACTCATCGACGGACACGAAGATGTCACTTGCCTGCTGACCGCGAGCAGCCTGCCCTGCAACCGTCTCGATGAACGGGCCGAATGTACCGCTGCTCAGGCCACTGACGCGATCCACAGAGAAGTAGACCACATCGCTGCCATCCACGCTGTCCAAACCGCCGGACAGAGCATCGATGTCTTCAAACAGAAGGCTGATGTCGTAATCACTCAGACCGACGTGCACGTGCGGACCGGCACCCAGAACATCTGACTGGTAGATATCGTTCTGTGCGGCGGCGGTGGGACTCTCTGAATCGACAGAGTAGACATCACCAAAAGTGGTCGCAGTCATCACCAGCGCACAGACTGCGCACCCGGAAATCATCTTCTTAAGCATGGATTTAGCCCTCAAAACGACTCTCCGCTCCGTCTCTTCCCACGGGTTTCCCACAAAGGAAACACCCGAAAAGCAGACTCTCTTGACCAGAAGATACACCGTAACCGTTGATGGTCAAGCAGTTTCTCACTGATTTTCGGACATCTCACCTGTATTTAACCAATCATGTTAAATTCGAGAAAATTCCGCCGATAATGTTAAAAACGCCGATTCTGAAACGATAATGCCCCTCAAGCGTCGAACATAAGGCCAAGCCACCTCATCAATCTCACCCGAAGCCTATCGGAGCTGCCATGAACCCCTTCGCCAATCAGCGTTTAAGCGTCATTCTGGGGAGTTTACTGGTGCTGGCCAGCCTCAATACGACACAGGCAGAAGCTGAAAAGGCCGTTCCCGATACCGCCTGCCACAAAGCTCTTGGTTGCTGCCCCCCACCTAATCCGGCCATCACCTGGCTGGACAAGCTGGAAGCCGCCGGGCGCAAGATTCGCAGTTATCAGGCCAAGGTGGTCTACGACAAGGAACAGGGCCTGCTGGGCGACCGCGTGATCCGCATGGGTACGGTGACCTACCTCGCCGCATCCCCCGCCGCCCCCACCAAACCGGCCACGCCTGCGTGCTTTGCGGTACGGTTCGACAACATGGTGGTTGGTACTGCCCTACGCAAACGACCCCGCCAATACATCTTCGATGGCACCTGGCTTGTCGAACGCCACGAGAAACAGAAGGTCTTCATCAAACGGCAGATCGTGGCCCCGGGCGAAACGTACGATCCGCTGAAGCTTGGCTCTGGCCCGTTCCCATTACCACTGGGACAGAAACGCGCAGAAGTGCTGCGACTGTTTAATGTCGCGATGATTGATGCCGCCAAGGATGACCCCGCCAACACCATTCACCTTAAACTCACCCCGCGCCTCAACCCGGCCACCGGTAAACCCACCAGCACATTCACCCGGATCAATCTGTATTACAACCGCACCACACTGATGCCGGTGAAGGTGATGACCGTCGACGAATCAGAAAACCGCACCACAGTGAAACTGAGCGACACCCAGGTGAACAAGCTGGACGCGAAGGGTGCTGCCGTTCTGTTCGACACCACCACCCCACCGACCGGCGCGGACTGGAAAGTCGAAATCGTCCCTTGGGAAAAACCAAGCGCGAAACCACGAGCATCAAAACAAATGAAGGACACAAAGGCGGAGTGAACTTCGTGTCCTTCGCGCCTTGGTGTCCTTCGTGTTGTTCACCACGTCGGGTGGCTGGTGCACCCAGCCATCCAACTTTTATTCTTCCGGCAGGGCCAGCAGAACGAAGCGTTCGGAATCTTCTTCAGCCACACGAACGCGGATGCCCTTTTGCAAGTCGAGGTCGGCAACCGCTTCAACCAGTTCCGCGGGGCTGTTCACCTTCTTACCCATGACCTTGATGATCACACTGCCCGGACGTAATCCCTGGTAGGCGGCCACACTGTTGCGGCGGACCGACTCAACCAACACGCCTTCGTCCTTCTTCAGCTCCAGTCGCTCGGCCACACTCGACGGCACTGAGCCAACTTCCTCGATCCCCAGCTTGCGCAGCGGGGCCATGGCGGTGTCATCAATCTTCTCTTCCGGTTCGATGCCCGAACCATCTCCCATATCCGACAGATCATCCGGCTGTTCGGCCAGGGTGGCCTTCAGCGTTTTGGTTTTACCCTCACGGAAGATCTTCACCTTGATGCTGTTGCCGGGTTGCACGACAGCCACCGCACGACGCAGGGCGGCCGATGAATCAACTTCCTTGCCTTCGATATGGGTGATGATGTCGCCGGGTTCCAGGCCGGCTTTGGCAGCGGGGCTTTCCGGACCGGCCATGCGATCGACCAGCACGCCCTTGCCTTCGAAGCCGAACGTGGCAGCCATGCGTGGGTCCATATCTTTAATCCACACACCCAGATAACCGCGACTCACGCGGCCCTTGTCGATGATCTGATCGACGACCATGCGAATCATGTCCGCCGGGATGGCGAAGCCGATGCCGTTGCTCGCGCCGTCCTTCGTGGCGATGGCAGTGTTCATGCCGATCACTTCGCCCTGGATGTTGGTAAGCGGTCCCCCAGAATTACCGGGGTTGATCGCGGCATCGGTCTGGATGAAGTTTTCATAGCCAGCCACAATGCGATTGCCGTAGCGGTCGAACTTATCGAGGATGCCCAGTCGTCTGCCTTTACCACTGACAATGCCCTGGCTCATCGAAAATTCAAACTGGAACGGCGAGCCGAACGCGAACACGATTTCACCTTGATTCACAGACTTCAATGAAAGCACAGCCGGGTGCAGTCGTTCATCAGCCACTTCAAGTACAGCGATATCGGTTTTCTCATCGCTGCCCACCACTTTGGCGGTGCGGGTGGATTTATCCGCGAACTTCACTTCGATCACATCGGCATTGCGCACCACGTGGTAGTTGGTGACGATGTGCCCTTTCTTGTCGTACACCCAACCACTCCCGCTGCCGATCTGCCGTGGTTCGTTGTATTGATCGAGGTTTTCTTCATCCTCACGCTGCTCCTCGCGCGGGGCGCGGCGATCACGTTGGGGCGCATCGTCACGAAAACGATCCGGGAAGAAACGGCGGAGCAGGTCTTCAGGCATCTGACGCATGCCTTCACGACCACTGGGGCGACTTGCCACGTTCCGTTTCACACTGATATGCACCACACTGGGTTCGACGCGCTGGCCCACCAGTTGGAACGCCCGGCTCATCTCAGCCAGTTGCGATTGCTGCAGTTCGTTGGCCACCACCGCGATGCGTGCCTGCTCATCCGCATGCGCCAGTTGTCGCATCACGGTCGGCCCACCCAACAACACAGCCACGATGGTCACGATGAGTACAACCGACGGTCCATAGTGACGAATAGATGACATGCTGCATGCTCCTGACAAACCAACTTTGTGTCTTTCGGGAATCACGTGCGGAGATCCATCACCGCAACGTCCTTATTGTACGCATGAACCCGCCCAACAGTTCACCCACAACCACCGCCAAACTTCAAGTCTCTCTTTGGAACCGATCGGCCTCGTCCTGCGTCATATGGTACGGGTGATCGTGCTGTAAGTATGCGCCCGATTCAACCAGCGCGATCCAATCCACAGCGGCCTGCGCGATGGCTTCACCCACCTGGGCCAGTGGCTTGACGAATGACGGACTGCGGCCGCTCATGCCCAGCAGATCCTGCAGCACAACCACATGACCATGGCACGCCGGGCCTGCGCCACAACCGATCAAAGGAACGCTGGTGCGT
>JANQFT010000612.1 GCA_028277685.1 Phycisphaeraceae bacterium | reverse complement strand
GAAGCTGTGCCTTGCCACCGTCTGGGTTGGCCGCTGATGGATGCGGTTGCGCAGAGCCGGCTCCAGTTCCACGCGCGGCACCACCATCGGTTGACCCGTTTTGAATACCTGGCCGATGATACCTTCACCCGCACGATAACTGACTTCCTGTTGCTGAACCGGATCAGCCCCACGCGCCACCTCCACCGACAACGAGCCATCCTCATCTGAGACCAGCATCACGGTACCACGCGTCAGCCCCAGGTCCTCGTCGAGAACATGCAACGCGTCCAGCAGCATCTGCCGTTGGTTCTCCGGGCGCGCAGCCAGAATGCCGGCCACGGCGTGAAGCGTCGCCAACTGCTGCAAACTGCGTCCATCTGTATCCATTACGAATGCCCGATCTTCATGCACGCCCACCATGCTGCCCAGCAATTGGACATGGCGTTCGAGGATTCTGCTTGCATCATGCTGGCTGATGGCCGCCGATTCTCTGCGGTGATTGCGCGAAATAACGGGGATTCTCGGCACTGGCGGGGCAGAGCGCAGCATGTCTATCTCCATCCTCCATGGATGAACGTGCAAAACGCAGGCCAACCCCTCGCCCTAGGAAAAAGGTGGAGCTTTCAGTCACGTTGGAAAGGATGACGCGGTCGGATCAACCAGCACCTGCTTCGCGTTCAGCAGTTCCGGCTGCAGCGCATCGTAGGCCAGATCTTGTGAAGCGCACTGCTCATCCAGGCACATCGCCGCGGCGATGCCACACGATTCCCCCAGCACCATGAACACCGGTTCCATCCGGGCCGAGCCGAACGCAATGTGTGAACTGGATATGCTCACCGGCACGAACAGGTTCGCACATTCACCTCGCTTTGGTACCACGGCTCGATAGCCGATCGGGTAAGGATCGGTGGGGGGCACCTGCACATCGCCTTCGTTCATCACGGAAGGTTTGCCGTCGATCTCACCGACAAACCGCGTGCAGTTGTGTGAGTCCATGTTATAGCTGCCCATGCCGACCGAATCTTCCGCGACGCTGCGCTGGTGACAATCATGTTCAGTGATCACGTAGTCGGCCACCATGCGACGCCCTTCGCGCACGTACAACTGGTGCGGCCAGTGACCGGTGTGTTCAAACTCATCGCGCGGCAGGCCCCACGGCGAGTAGGCGTCGCGGTAACGCTCGGGGATGACAGGGTCGTTCGCCAGATGCCAGTACAACCCCTGCTGATATGTGACGTGCGCCTGAAAGATGGCTTCGCGCGCTTCGTAACCACCCGTCGGCCAGTCGTAATTCTGTCCGATGAAATCGCTCGACACGGCCCCGTGATTGTTGGTGTCGGTCTTGCAGTATCCGCCTGGGGTTTTGTTCGTGAGCATGTCGAATTTGATCGGCGCCCAGGGCCAGTCGCCGGGCTTTTCGCGCAGTTGCTCATTGTAACGATCTTTTTCGCCACAAAACCAGCGGGTGGCCAGCACATATTGCGCGGGGTCGAAATTGGCCGGCTTCTGCCAGTCGATCTTCAAGTCAGGATCGTTCGTCATGCACACACGGAAGTTGTACGCCTGCACCCGATGATCACCTTCACCCATCTTCTGTCGCAGGTCTTCAGCAATCACCCCCGGAAGAAGGCCGCTCGAGGGATCGCCGGCCACCATATAGGGATCGACCGGGTGGCTGAACTGGTGCTTGCCGCACACGTGGATGCCGTTGAGCGTTTCGTCATACTGCGCATTGGCTTCACGGCCCACCGTAAAACTCACTCCCGCGGCGGCGAGCAGGTCGCCTTCATAGGTGGCGTCGATGAACATGCGCGCGGTCACTGTTAAACCGCCGAGGCAGCGTAAGGCTTTGATCTTCTGCCCGTCCGTCTTCGCTTTCTCAATGTATGCTGCGTGATGCACCGGAATGTCGGCGTCGGCAATCATCTGCTCGAACACGCGCTCAGCCACTTTAGGTTCAAAGCGCCATTCGATGTCTTTGCCGTAGTGCTTGCCGCAGGCCTCGTAGAACGCACGGCTGCGTCCGCCGATGACGTGTTGACGCCCGAAATCGGTCCAGCCTAATCCACCGCTGCTCATGCCGCCCAGGTGCTTGCCCGGGTTCAACACCACCACCTGCTTGCCCCGCGATGCTGCGGTGACGGCTGCCACCACGCCGGCCGTCGTGCCACCGTAGACGCAAACATCAGCGTCAATCATCTGATCGGTCGATTCAACCCATTCAGGCAGAAAATAGTGTGGATGCGTCACCGGAGTATCAAATTTTGCGCACATATTCGTATGCCTCTTTCATTTCGAACGAACGTGGCTATCTTGCATGGTCGAGCGGCTGCGCCAAGGGATGTTTGCGCTATTCAGAAAATAGACTGACAGCGAAATCCAGTTCATTGCCCCGCGTTGGCCGTCAGAAGGATACTGCAACCGATGAACGATTCAAACATCCGCATCGATACCGACTTTCCCGGCGGGAATGTCATCCTTCACCGTATCGAACAGGATGTGGTTCACATCACCCCGGACCTGCGCGATACCGAAGGGCATTGGTTCTATTGGTATTTCCGTGTGCGCGGGGCAGCCGGTCGCACGCTGAAGTTTCAGTTCCCCGATGTCCCTTGTGTTGGTACGCGAGGGGCTGCGATCAGCAATGACCAGGGGCAGACGTGGCACTGGGGCGGCGCGGATACGGTCGAGGACGAATCGTTCACGCACTGTTTTGCCGATGATGCGGATGATGTTCGACTGGCGATGGGCATTCCCTATGTCACAAGTGATCTGGACGCATGGCTCAGCAAACATGCGGATCATCCACGTTTGCAGCGCGGTAAGTTGTGCACCAGTTTGGCCGGGGCTGACGTTCCTTTGCTGCGTGTGAACCCAACGGGCAGGGCGAAGCATGGATTCATGTTGACCGCACGTCATCACGCCTGTGAAGCAATGGCGAACTACGTGCTGGAGGGCATCGTCGATGCTGCCCTTGAAGATGAGTGGTACGCCGAAAACGTGTTGATCTGGGCCATTCCCCTGGTGGATTACGACGGCGTGCAGGCAGGCGACCAGGGCAAGAACCGCAAGCCGCACGATCACAACCGCGATTACATCGATGGCCACCAGTACCCGGAAACCGCGGCCATCCGTCAGTTGGCATCTGATTGGAACGACCCGCCCATCGCACTCGATTACGATCTGCACTGCCCATTCCTGCGTGGGGCTGACTGCAACCTGTGCGTGTATCAGGTCGGTTCGTCTGATCAAACCAACTGGCAACAGCAGATGCGCTTTGGAAAAATTCTGGAGCAGGTGCATCAGGGCGAATTACCCTACCGCGCGGAGGATGACTTGCCCTTTGGCCAGAGTTGGAACACCGGCAAATCATACGGTCACAATCTGTGCAGCCATTCGCAGTGGATGATTAAGAACACCCCGGTGCGTCACAGTGGATCGTTTGAAATTCCCTACGCCGACGCGCGTGGCGTGGCCATCCTGCCGGACAACGTGCGCGAGCTGGGCCGAAGTATTGCCGAAGCGGCGAAACAGTTTCTGATCACGGCGGAGTAACACGTGCATGGCCGAACCACTGCCCATCCTGTTCGCCAGTGCCACCGCTGAACGTGGTGATGCCCACCTGCTGCACGACTTGCCGTTCGACCCGACTTATGGCCACACGCTGGATGATTTACTGCGCATCACACCACCAGGCGATGTGCCGCATGACTTCGACGAATTCTGGCGCGATCTGTACCAGCAAGCCGAATCGCTGCCCATCGATGTGACGACCGAACCATCCGCGCTCAGCAACGAACGCACTGAAGTGCTGAACATCAACTTCACCAGCGCTGGTGGTTTGCGAATCGGCGGTTGGCTCACCCGCCCCCGCCCACAGAAACTCCGGAAGGTGAAGCCACGTTACGCCGTGGTGGTGGGGCATGGGTATGGTGGCCGCGATGTACCCGACCTGCGCGATGATGTACCGGCCATTCGTCTTTTTCCCTGCGCGCGGGGGTTCAATCGATCTGCGCACGAACACATCCCCAGCGATGCGCATCAGCACGTACTGGTCGGGATTGACGATCGCGATACTTACATTCATCACGATTGCTGTGCCGACCTCCTCTGGCGTGCGGCCACGGCCCTGCTTGCGCTTCACCCGGAGATGGCCGATCGATTGATGTACCAGGGGCAGAGCTTCGGTGGGGGCATAGGGGCGTTGGCGTTGCCATGGGATGAGCGATTCACCGCGGCGTTTCTCGCGGTGCCCAGTTTTGGCCATCACCCCTGGCGACTCACTCGGCCCATGACCGGCAGCGGCGCAAGTGTAGCCAAACGTTTCGCAACAGATCCGTCCATTCAACGAACACTTGCTTATCACGATGCCGCCACCGCGGCGCAACGTCTATCCATCCCCACCATGGTCGCGGTCGCGCGGTTCGATCCCGGTGTTCCTCCACCCGGCCAGGCGAGTGTGTTCAACGCCATCCCTGGCAGGAAACAGTTGCTTGTGCGGTCGGCCGACCACTTCATGTACGGCGAACTCAAGCAGGAAGAAGACCGCGCGCTGGCACAAGCGGCAGACGCGTGGTTCGCCCAGCACGCAGGAGAAGCTCATGCAACGTGAACTCAAACTCACTCCCACGTTGTCTGCGGTTGAACTCGATGCTGACGATCAACTGAACGTGCAGATGATCGATGGCACCACGCGCACCATTGTGCTCAAACACGTGCACGCATGGATCGCCAAAAGCGGTTCGCTTCCTTACATGAACAAAGAAGGCGTGATTGCCTATCACATTTCATGCACGCTTGAGGTGGATGGCCAACATGTGCAGCTCGTGCGGAAGATTCCTTCGCAGGAAAACTTCCGCGATCCACCCTGTTTCATGGGCCTGTACATCTGGCTCGACGGTGTGAAGAAGATCGGCGAATTCCTCAACACGCACGGCGGCGACCACGCGTTCACCAACAAAGACTGCCGGCTCGCCATCTGGGATGCAACGCAGCGCCTCTGCCCGCCTTTGGTGCATCCGTGGTGTCCCCTGCCGGACGGAACACTGCGCCTGGAAGATTGTTACCGCGGGGAAGATACCTGGCTTGGGCCTTACGATGGCAGTGAATGCCACTGCGGGCTGGACATCAACCATCCTGCGGGCACACCGTTGTGGACGCCGGTGCGCATTGATGAACACGGCCTGTTCGATAGCGTGAGTAACGGTGCGAACAACAACCGGTGGCGCGGCTTGCACCACTGGCCGGATGGCAAGACGTGGATCCTGCAGGCCCATCATCTGATTCGTGTCCTGGTACCGGAAGACCGACCCCTCGAGGCGGGTGTGCACTACGCCGAGACAGCCGGCGTGCACAGCGGCGCGCACGAACACAGCCACTTCGTATTCGGCGTGCGCGAGAACAATGCCGATGTGTTTGTTGATCCGTGGTTACTGTTCTGGCAGATGTACCGCGATCGCGAAGCCACCCGCGCGCGGTAAGGCACACACTGCATAACCCAGGATGGCCATCCGTGGGCTTTTGAAATAAATCACGAGGCAGCCTCCGCCCGCCATCTTCCGGAGGGCATGCCTGCCCGGTACTCGCTGGGCGATTTGCCCGTATATCGCTTGAAAAGTAGGGAAAACGCAGAGTGATCGGTGTACCCCACTTCCGCGGCGATGCGGCTGATGGGCCACGGGTCGCGTCGCAGATGCTCACATGCCTGAGTAATGCGGCGCCGCTGGATGTGTTCGTGAATCGTGTGGCCGACATGCTTCTTGAACCGCCGCTCCAGTGCGCTGCGTGAAAGCGGGATGCGCTCGAGCAGATCAGGCACGCACAGCGTTGCAGGCTCACCATCACGAATCCAGCGTAGCGCCTTGGCGATGATCGCGTCCTCGACGCGCAACAGATCGGTCGAACGCCTCCGGATCAGTGTTGGCATGCCCACGCGCTGTTCGTCCGGAATGACCTCACCAGCCAGCATACGCGCAATGGTGTGCGCTGCGCACTCACCAGCCTCGCGTGCAGGCAACTCCATCGACGACAGCGGCGGCGTGGTGATCTCGCACATCACCGGTGTGTTGTCCACGCCAAGCACCGCCACGTCATCGGGAATGCTCAATCCCGCAGCCGCGCAGAACTCGATCACACTGACGGCGTGGTCATCGTTCGCGCAGAAGATGCCCACGGGCAACGCCACATCGCGCAGCGCCTTGGTTCGACGGCCGGCCGTCTCGCCCGTCTCGCACCAAGACTGGGCGATACGAGGGAAGCGATGCACGCGCTGTCGCGCTTCGCGCAGCCGCCGGGCGAAGCCCTCGAAGCGACGCTTGCCGTACAGGTGGAGCGAACCATGGAAGGCGAAGCTGCTGACGCCAATGTCCAGCAGGTGCTCTGCAGCCAGCCGGCCCACCGCCTGGTCATCCCATGTGACACGCGGCACATCGATGCCCGCCTTCAGGCTGCTCGCGTTCAGCAGCGGTATACCCAACTGCTGGTACGCGCGCGCCTGCTCCGGGCTGACCAGACGTACCGCGATGGCCGCCACGCCGTGCGACCGCACATGTTGGGTCACGTGGGCGACTTCCTCGGGGCTGAGGAAGAACTGAATCTGCCAGCCGTAGGCCTGCCGACCCACCTCGGCGAAGC
>JANQFT010000061.1 GCA_028277685.1 Phycisphaeraceae bacterium | reverse complement strand
AGTTGGCAGCGATCGTGGAAACCAAGAAGGGCATGATGCAGGATCGCCCCATGGATCGTCTGATCTGCGGCGATGTGGGTTACGGCAAAACCGAGATTGCCATGCGCGCCGCTTTCAAGGCGGTGGAATCGGGCAAGCAGGTGGCGGTGTTGTGTCCGACCACCGTTCTGTGTGAACAACACGAACGCACGTTTCGACAGCGCATGGCCGACTATCCGGTACGTGTCGAATCACTCAGTCGATTCAAGACTGGCGCGCAAGCGGCGGAAATCTGTGCCGGCCTGCGCACCGGAAGTGTTGACCTGGTGATCGGCACTCACCGTTTGCTCAGTCAGGACATTGGTTTTAAGCAACTGGGTCTGGTCATTGTGGATGAGGAACAGCGATTCGGCGTTGAACATAAGAACCGACTGATGCGCTTCCGTGTTACCGTGGACATGCTGACGTTGAGCGCCACGCCCATTCCCCGCACATTACACATGGCCCTGTTGGGTTTGCGGGATATCTCCAGCCTGTCCACGCCGCCAGCGGATCGTCGGGCGATCGTGACGGATGTGGTGCCGTATGATCGCGAGCGCATTCGCACGGCGATCCTGCGCGAACTGAATCGTGATGGCCAGGCCTACTTCGTGCATAACCGAGTGCACAGCATTCACAACGTGGCCAATGAGTTGCGTTCACTGGTACCTGAAGCGCGGTTTATTGTGGGGCATGGCCAGATGAAGCCGCGCGAGTTGGAAGAGGTCATGTTGAAGTTTGTTCGCCGCGAGGCGGATGTGTTGGTGTGCACGACCATCATTGAGTCCGGCCTTGACATTCCCACCGCCAACACCATGTTCATCGCCGACAGCGATCGTTTCGGCCTGGCAGAAATGCACCAATTGCGTGGGCGCGTGGGGCGGTATAAACACCGCGCTTATTGCTATCTGCTGCTGCCTAAAGAACGTCCACTCAGTGAAGTCGCGGCTCGCCGTCTGAAAGCGATTGAGGAGTTCAGCATGCTGGGGGCGGGATTCAAAATCGCCATGCGCGACATGGAAATTCGTGGTGTGGGCAATCTGCTCGGGGCTGAACAATCAGGTCACATCGCCACGGTGGGTTACCAGATGTACTGCCGCATGCTGGAAGAGGCCGCGGCCGATCTGCAGAACGAATCCAGTCGATCCGCCTGCGATGCGCACCTTGAGTTAGGTATCGCCGGCCAGATTCCTAAACAATACATTCCGTCTAATTTGAGGCGGATGGAAGTGTACCGGCGCATCAGCCGCGCGACCCAACTCAGCACACTGGATGAAGTGGAAGAAAATCTTGTTGCGGCCTATGGCGACTTGCCCGATCGCGTGGCAACGTTGCTGGTGTTGGGT
>JANQFT010000599.1 GCA_028277685.1 Phycisphaeraceae bacterium | reverse complement strand
GTAATCGATGGTGCCCGCCAGTTCCCCATCCTGCGAGATGGTCATGCCGTTGGGGCTGTCGTCCTGACTCTTGGCCAAGCCGAAATCAAGTACGTGTGGGGTCCCATCACCGCTAACCATGATGTTGGATGGCTTCAGATCGCGATGCAGCACACCATGCTGGTGCGCGTGGTGGACGGCCTGACAGACGATCTGCATTAACGACACGATCTGGTGGATTTTCAGCTTTCGCGACTTAACGTACTTGTCTAGATGCTGGCCCTCGACCAATTCCATGGCGTAGAAGTAAACGCCCTCATGAAGACCACTGTCGTACACCCGTGCGATATGGGGGTGTTTAAGCCGGCTGGCAAGTTCGACCTCGCGCTCGAACCTGACTCGCGCCTTCACCGTGTTGACGGATGTCATCTGCATGCATTTGATGGCAACCTGTCGCTTGGTCCCTGCCTGCTCGGCCCGCCAGACCGTACCCATCCCTCCCGCACCAAGCTTCTCAAATAAATGGTAGCCCGGCAGGTCAATCAGATGGCCGACCGGATCAGCCTGGCGCATGTTGTTGGTGAGCGCGTCGAACGTTGTCATGGGGGGTAGTTCGACGGATGGTGACTCGTGCATATCGTCATTCACCCATCGCGCCTCATACTCGCCGCGGCACACGACTTGGTTCGGTGGCAGATGTGCCTGTGTCCCACCGGGGAATGTGACGACAGGGCCACGGTCGGCTTCTTCAGGACCGACGGGCAATCGCTCGATGACCTGATCCCCATGTCGTATTTCGACGTAAGGCACGCACGCCTCCCATGACCTTGCGACATCTTTAGAGGATATCGGAGATTGGAGCTGTGTGCCGGACTGGGGTCGTGGTTCAGTTTGCATCCTACGAGCCGCGACGGTGAAGAAGCGGTCGTCGGGCCGCAGGCAATACGGTCTTCTTTAAGCGGTTGAGCCGACTGCTACCTGACGGGCGCGGTTCGTTGAGGCCTATCGATTCGAAATGAACCACTACCCGGGCTGGCTTGTTCGGGGCCTAAGCCGCGATGGCTTGCCGACATGCCTTGCGGCCTGTCGCATCTGCCCAAGATTGGTCAGCCGCCCACGCTAAACCGGTTTGGACGGCGTCTTGCGACAGGGATGTGATTGTCGCGCTGTGGTGAGTGAGTGCGAGCGCAACCGCCCAGTAGTACAAGAATGTACAGACACTTTTGGGTAACGGAGGCTCGGCCAGTGATGAGCACAGACTCGCAAACAACTTGACGCGTTTTACATCATCAAGCGCAGGAACGGTTGCGGTGAGCACATCGTTGAATGTCAAAGTCTTGCTGACATCGCCTTCATGCCCGCAGAGATCCGAAGAGTGATCAAAGCCGACGCGCTGCAGACTTTGCGCGAGTGACGATTGGAGCTGATGCGCGAGTATCGCGGCATACTCTGACGGATGCCAAGCGTCTTCCGTGTCTGAACTCACGGCAAACAATTGAGCTAATGATTGCGGAGTCATTGAATGTGTATTTGCCATCGCCACCACCATTGTTCCCGGTATGTTCTTACAAAAACTATGCGCTCTTCATGAATATCATGCGCCGCTGGCGGCGAGAATCTTTCGTAGCGCAAGGATCTCTTCCTCAATCTCGTCGCCTTCCAAGACATATTCGCCAACCACAACACGTAAATTTCGGGCAAACATTCGCTTCGCGGTGATTAACGCATTTCCCGCTTGTATCGGACTTTCGAAGCCATACTCTCTGGCCAGCACCTCGTATGCAATGGGTGATTTATTCGCCAGTGTTGGGTTGAGAACACGCGCTTCAAACACATCCCAGACACGTTCCATACCCGATGCCTGGCACTCAGCTCGCATTTGCTCTGTTGTCAACTCGATGATCCGCCGCGCCCAGGCAACATCAAACAGAAAGTCTGGCTGAAGGGAATCTGAAGTCGAGGTGTTTGCATCCAACTCTACCTGCTGCCCCGATGCTGATCGCACTTTGGCTTTGCGATGTCTTAGCGTTTGAAGGAAGTAGTTCTTAACCACCTTCATCAGATAATTGCGGAACCGCCCGCGCCCCTGTTTGGCCTTGCTGAGCAATTCTTCGAGAATAACCCGATCCAACACAAAGCCCTGCAGAATGTCATCAACTTCCTGCTCCGGAACGCTGACGGTGTCACGCAGGAACGAACGCAGGGCAGGCAGGTAACGTTGCAGAAGCTCAATCAGGGCCGCTTGTGCGGCTTCTGGATCCTTACCTCTGACCCTCGAAATCATGGACCATTGTGTCGAGGGGAAGCGAGATGCCGGGTGATTCATCGCACACATATCGGCCACCACAAACACTTAACTTCGGGGTAAATGCGCCAGACAAGCATAACTTGTCAAGTGTACCAGATGGTCGGCAAGGAATACCACCTGATGATGTTGCGTCCGGAATGTAGGTCGTGGGTCCGTTTGAATCTTAACGAGCCGCGACTGTGAAGGAGCGGTCTTCGGACCGCAGAATACCCGCCATCTTCGTGCGGTTGAGCCGACCGCTACCTCACGGGCGCGGCTCGTGAAGGCCAGTCGGTGCAGACTGATCCACTACCTGAATTTGGTTGTTTGCGGGCCACCGCCAGGGGCTGGGAACGAACAATTGTGGATGATGTTGCCTTGATCTGACCTGGATTCGGTCGATAACATGAATAAGGATGTCACTGGAGTCAGTCATTCTGGTGTTTCAGAAGCCCGCCTGTGTCGTCACGGCAATGGCGTTGCTTTCGATACAGGTGCATGCTGCTGCGGTGCCTGGCAATCATCTTTGCGGCCAGAAGAACGACCACTCCTGTTGTGCCGATTCAACCACGCCACGCCAAGTCATCCAAACCAGTTCATCGACGCACGATTGCTGCAGCTCCAGCATGCCCGATGACAAGTCGTGCGACTGCAGTTGTTGCGTCTGCATCGTACTCGTGTCTCCGATGATGTTGGGCATTGCGCCTTCGGTTGTCCCCCACGACGGTGCCTGCCAGATGCTCTGTCTGTCTGAAACGCTGCATCCGGATACCGTCTGGCTCGGGGTGCCGCTACGACCTCCCATTTCCTGATCCATTGTGCTGAACGCGGTGGCGGGCGCTGTTGCTTTGCCATCGTTGCCCTGATGTGTGTTTTGCGCGCTGTGCAGTGCAGCGCGGGCCATCCACATTGCAGGAACGGATCACCATGGATCTTCAGACGCTATCTCGTAACGAAGGCAACCTGGCCAACCATGCGCACGACACCACGCCCCTGCCACCACCGCGACGACGTTGGGCCACGCGTGTGGCATTACCCGGTTCCATCGCCCTGGCGTTGTTACTGCTGCTGGTCTACGCGGCGAGTGACTGGCTCCTCTTCGCGACCGAGGTAAACGTTGTGCGCGCGACCGCCCTGGCGGGTCAACCTCAAAGCAACGTTGGCGCTGATGGGTCCCAGCGGACCTTCTCCAACACGGTTGTCGCTCAGGCACCGGGTTGGGTCGAACCTGATCCCTATCCCATCTACATCACCGCCCTGGCCGACGGCGTGGTCAAACACGTGCATGTGTTGGAGGGTGAAACGGTCAAAACCGGCCAGGTGCTCGTTCAACTTGTCGATGATGATGCGAAGTTGGCCCTTGCCGCCGCACGCGCCGAGTTGAACCGTCGCGCAGCATCGCTCGCCGCAGCAGAAACCGACTACAAGGAACCCATTGCACTTCAACGAACTGAGGCCGTGGCCGCCGCGCGACATGCCGAAGCGCAGGCAGCGCTCACACGATTGGATGCCGAAGTCGCCAGGGAACAGGCACGTCTGGGCGAACTGACCGTCACCTACGAACGTTTGGCCAATCTCACTGCCCGATCCGTTTCTGCTTTGAAGGTTGAGGCGGCGAAGTTTCAGGTCGAAAGCCAGCGTGCCGTGGTCAACGCCACCCAGCAGCGCCGTCCGCAACTGCAAGCGATGATCGATGCGGCCAAGGCTGAACACGCGGCAGCGCAGCGCGATCTTGAATTGAAAACCGAATTGCAACGCCGACGAGATGAAGCGGCAGCGGCTGTCGAGGCTGCTCGGACAGCCGTCGCGGAAGCGGAACTTCGTCTCGAACGCATGACCATCCAAAGTCCCGCAGACGGCATTGTGATGGAGCGACGGGTCGCACCGGGCAGCAAGCTCAAACTTGCCATCGAAGGTAAACACACCGCGCACCCGATTCATCTTTATGATCCTGCCTCGCTTCAGGTGCGTGTCGATGTGCCCCTTGCGGACGCTGCGGCCGTGGGCACAGACCAACGTGCCATCATCGTGGTCGACGTATTGCCCGATGTGGAATTCGATGGTGTGGTCACCCGACTCGTGCACCAGGCTGACATCGCAAAGAACACCGTGCAATTCAAGGTTGCCATCAGCAATCCATCACCGCTGCTCAAGCCCGACATGCTCGCACGTGTGAAGTTTCTCGGCCGATCCAGCAACAACACTGGCAATGCCGCCAGCAGCGCGGCTTCTGGCGCAAACGTCGCACTGCCACGCAGCGCGATTGTTGCCGATAGTCATGCAGACCAATTCGTCTGGTGGGTGTCACCAAGCGGCAACCGACTACAACGCCGCACCGTTACTGTGGGCCGAGCGCTGGATCAAGATGCAGTCGTGATCCGCCGTGGCTTGAATCCCGGCGACGTGGTGGTGAATCAACCCGATGACTCTCTCACCGAGGGCCAGCGCGTCCGCATCAAACCATGAACCAATATGCGAACTCGTGCAGAAACCGTCACGAGCCTCGCCGGAGTTTGAACCATGGCACTCATTGAATGCCGAGCATTGACCAAAACCTATCGCAAAGCAGCGGAAACGATTCGTCCACTCGACCAGTTGGACCTTGATGTCGAGCGGGGCCGCTTCCTGGCGCTCATGGGGCCAAGCGGCAGCGGCAAGACCACCCTGCTGAACCTCATCGCGGGCATCGATCAACCCACATCCGGATCACTCACGATCGACGGGCAGGACATCGCAAGCCTGTCGCGCAGCAGGCTTGCTGCATGGCGGGCTGATCATGTCGGTTACGTTTTCCAGTTGTACAACCTGGTGCCGGTGCTTACCGCATATGAGAACGTTGAACTGCCGCTGCTGCTCCAACCGATCACCCGCAAGCAACGTCACGAACGCGTGGCCACGGCACTGGGTCTGGTGGGCCTGACGGATCGGCACGACCACTACCCTCGTCAACTGTCCGGCGGGCAGGAACAGCGCGTGGCGATTGCCCGCGCTATTGTGAGTGACCCCGCCATTCTCGTGGCGGACGAACCCACGGGTGACCTGGATAAACCTTCCGCCCATGCCGTGATGGAACTGCTCGTTCGGCTCAATCGTGAATTGGGTAAGACGCTGATCATGGTCACGCATGACGCTGCGACCGCTGAATACGCCGACCAGACACTGCACCTCGACAAAGGACGCCTGGTGGAGCAATCGGTCACCGTTCCATTCTCAGGTGATGCCGTGACGAACCGCGACTCAGAAGGAGTAGCAACATGATCGCCGGCAAGTATTGGCCACTGGTATTCAAGCAGGTACTGCGTCATCGCGTGCGATCGCTGCTGACGGTCGGCGGTGTGGCGATTGCCATGTACCTGTTCGTGGCGATTCAAGCCATGCAGCGCGGCGTTGCGGAAACCACTCAGGCCACTGCCGCAGACACCACGTTGGTGGTCTACCGTGAAGACCGGTTCTGCCCGTTCACCAGTCGGCTGCCGGAATATTACCTGCCGAAGATCGAACGGATCGAAGGTGTTACGTCGGTCGTTCCCCTGCGTGTGGTTGTGAGCAACTGCCGCGCCTCACTGGATGTGGTTACGTTCCGTGGCGTACCGCGCGACCGCTTTGCCGCCACCATCGCTCAGCAGGTGAACTTCATGTCCGGTTCGCTTGAACAATGGCAACGCCGATCCGACGCCGCAGTACTCGGCGAAACACTTGCCGCGCGGCGTGGGCTGAAGTTGGGCGATCAGTTCGATGCGGCCGGCATCACCGCGTATGTCGCGGGGATCATCCAATCCGATGAACCGCAGGATCAGAACGTCGCATACGTTCACCTGGATTTCCTCCAACAACAGGCCGACCGACGACTGGGCACCGTGACCCAGTTCAACGTGAAGGTGAATGACGCCGGCGCACTCGACCGTGTTGCCGGTGAGATTGATGCGGTGTTCGCCGCCGCCGAAGCACCAACCACCACGCGCTCGGAGAAAGCATTCGTCGCACAGATTGCCGGTGAGATGATCGAACTGATCGGTTTCACCCGTTACCTCGGCTGGGGTTGCCTGGTGGCCGTGCTGGCGCTCGTTGCCAATGCGATTGTGCTCAGCGTGCAAGACCGTATTAAGGAACATGCCATCCTCCAAACGCTTGGCTATTCCGGTTCGTTGATCGGCAGACTCATCGTGACCGAAGCTGTGCTGCTCGGCGTGATCGGTGGACTTACTGGCGCACTCGCAGCGATGCTGACCATCAGGCTAACAAGAGTGAGTTTCTCCGTGGATGGATTGAGCATTCCGATCCATGCTGATCTGACATTACTGGCAACCGGCATGTGGTTGACGGTGATGCTTGGCGTGGTCGCGGGCATTTTCCCGGCGATCCAGGCTGCCCGTCGCCCCATCGCGGCATGCTTCCGAGCGGTGTAAGGAACGAAACAATCATGCAACGACTACCTTTCGAATATGCGGTGCGGAACCTTGGCCGCTCGCCCCTGCGCCTGTTGATCAGCGTGGTGGGCAGCATGCTGGTGGTGGTACTGGCCACGGCCGCCTTTGCGTTCGTGCGTGGCATGGATCAATCGCTGGCCGGCTCCGGCACGCCGGGCAACATCATCCTGCTGGGCGCGGGCAGTGAAGAAAGCATCGAACGCAGCGAGATCAGCGCCGGCGTCACCAGCCAGGTTCAGGCCAGCGTGTTCGGCATCAAGTCGAGCGCTGGCCAGGCGTTTGTTTCGCCGGAAGTGCACGCCGCGCTTGGGGTCGGGATTCAGCCGGACGCCCAGCCCATCGGCCAGGCCGTGTTCCGCGGCGTCACGGCGGCTGCGTTCAGCGTGCACCCACAAGTGCGCATCACTGAAGGACGTGCCATGAACACCGGCGCGGATGAAATCATCGTTGGTGCGCTCACCGCCACGCGGCTGGGCATCCCGGATCAACGTCTCGCTGTGGGTGAACAACTGTGGGTCGATGGTCGCCCTTTCACCATCGTCGGTAGGTTCGTCGCCCCTAACACCGTGATGAACGCGGAGATCTGGGTGCCGCTGACCAGCCTGCAAACCCTCACGCGTCGCGAATCGCTTTCCTGCGTCGTGCTCACACTGGACGAAGGCGAGTTTGCCGACGTCGATGTGTTCGTGAAGAACCGTGTCGATCTCGAACTCAGCGCCATCCCCGAAACCGCATACTACGACCAACTCAGTGCGTTCTACCAACCGGTGAAGATGATGGTGTGGATCACCGCGATTCTCATCGGGGCCGGCGGGCTGCTTGGCGGACTGAACACCATGTATGCTGCATTCGCCTCGCGCATCCGTGAAGTCGGCACGCTGCAATCGTTGGGCTATCCCCGACGAGCCGTCATGGTCAGCTTCGTGCAGGAGTCTGTTCTCGCTGCCGCCGCCGGCGCTGTACTTGGGGCAGTGATTTGTCTGGTCCTGCTCGACGGTGTGGCCATCCGCTTTTCCATGGGCGCGTTTGGGTTGCGGCTGGATGGAACCACCGTGGGCTTTGGCATCACCATGGGGTTGATGCTCGGGCTGATCGGGTCCATCCCCCCCGCGTTGCGCTGTTTGCGTATGCCCATCGCCGAAGCACTCAAGGCAACCTGAATCACCTGCGTTCATAAAAGGAGTCATCATGATTACCCGAAAGATTGTTTCTCGCACACTTGCTGTGTTGCTCACAACCGGCGTGCTGATCATCAGTGGATGTGGCCGAGAAGATGCCACGCAATCCACATCGAACAACACCGTTCCGTCCCTGCCCGGCAGCTACTTCCTTGCCTCCGCACCTGGTGGCGTTCAACCCATTGCCACTCTCAAGCAGGCCGCCAAGCAGGGTGATGAGGTGGTTGTCCGTGCGGTGGTGGGCGGCAGTGTCGCGCCGATCGTCGAAGGCCGCGCGTCGCTGACGATCGTGGATACCGCACAATCGAATCCCTGTCTGAGCGGCGACGATCACTGCAAAACCCCTTGGGATTATTGCTGTTCACCGCGTGAGGAATTGTCCGCACACCTTGCGACGCTGCAGGTGGTGGAACCCAACGGTCGCGTGAAAGCTGCCGACCTGTCCGACCGCATCCAACCCCTGTCAATCCTCGTGGTGCGGGGCGTGGTCGGTCCGCGTCCTGATGCACAAGTCCTCACCATCAATGCAACCGGCATCTTCGTTGAGCCAACGGAGCAACCATGAATCCATCTCCCTGGTTGGTGCGAGCGGCCCTGATCATCGCCTGTGTGTGCGCGCTGTCGGCTTGCGCCCAGCCCCGGCCGTATGCAGACCTTTGGGTTGATCCCCGACCCTATCATGCGGACCAAACCACCACACGACCGGGTGCCACGGCATTAACGCAGACGGATGAACCTTCTCCTTCTTCCGCACCAACCAACCCGGTCGGCACCATCACGCTCTATCAGGCGGTCGGCCTGGCCCTGCGGCACAACCCGGAACTATCGGCCGCAGGATGGGAAGTCACCGCCGCTGAGCTTGATGCCACGCAGATGGGTCAATCGCCCAACCCGCGCGCCACTTTTGCCGCAGAAAACTTCGCCGGCCCGAACGCCGGCGATACGTTCGAACGACAAACACTGCGCCTCAGTCAAGTGATCGAACTCGCAGACAAGCGAAGCAAACGTACGGCACTCGGCCGAGCCACGCAACGCTTGCGCGCCTGGGATTACGAGCAGAAGCGCGTCGATCTCGCCGCCCGAACCACCGCCCGATACATCAAAGTTGTCGTGGCTCAGCAGCGCCTCGCGCTGACAAAGAAGCAACTCAAGATTGCGGAAGCGGGATACGAAATTGCCAACGACCGCGCGACCAACGGTGAATCGCCTGGACTCGAGCGCGACCAGGCTGAAGCTCGTGTGGCGCTGGGGCGTATTGCGCTGGAGCAATCTCGCCAGGTGCTCGTCGCTTCCCGTGCTGATCTTGTCGCCACGTGGGGAGCCGACCAACCCGGCTTCGAAACTGCAATCGGCGACCTTAACATGCGCGTGATCATGCCTTCGCTTGAAGTCTTGCAGGATCATCTTGCCACCAGCCCGTTCGTGGCGCGGTGGAACGATGAGATTGCTCAGCGGTGGCGGGCGTTTGAGTTGGAGCGCGCCAAGGCCGTGGCCGATCCGACCATCGGTGTGGGCATGCGCTACTTCCCTGATATTGACGACACCGCGGGCCTGGTGGAAGTCAGTGTTCCGCTTACTGTGCTTGACGACAACCGTTTCGCCACGCGGGCAGCGCGACTGCGCATCACCAAAGCCCACGCAGAACGTCAGCAAGCGCAGACCGAAGCGAGTCGCATCCTCGTTCGCGCCCATGCGCGGAAGGAGGCAGCCGCCTTTGCGTTAAAGACGTTGGACGACCAGGCGTTGCCCGCGGTGAAGGCAGCCTACGAAGCATCGCTCGAATCCTACACTGCCGGGTTAACCGATTACCTCACGGTGCTCGATGCCGAACGTACCTTGCTGGACACACAGAACCAACGCCTCGACGCCCTGCTCGTCTATCATCTGGCTGTGGTCGACCTCGAACGCATCATTGGCGGATCGCTTGATGGAAAGTGAGGATTGATCAACTCATGCGAGCCGGCATCATGCGCTTGGGCGTAGCCTGTCAACGTTGAGAGCAAGCCGTGTGGCCCACCGCTTGTCCCCAGGGCATCCGGTGCACCCGGCAAGATAGACGTTGACCCGATCTAAAACACAACAACGCGGCCGGCGCGGTCTCGGACTCGGGCCACTTAGAACGTGGCCGTTGATGATATGCTTACGTGGATGACACAAGATTTGCGTCCTGGCAGTTACATAATGCAGTCGCCCATACATACTGTGCAAACGGGCAAACACTGCTTCTGCACACTTGCTGGCAAGGTCAATCAGCCCTGGTTATGCTTGACAGGTGTTTCTCGGCTGATATCATTTCTATCAGGAAAAGTATGTGGCCAGATGCACGTATTCCCGTATTGCACCGGCCGAAAACCTGGAGAGAGAGTGATCCCATGTCAAAATTCGTACTTGGCGGTATCTGTGTTGTCCTGCTGACCTTGTCAACAAGTACATTTGCTGGATCGATTGTGAGTATTGCTGACGGTGTCGGCCCAGGGCACATACGCACAAACATCGGCTCCATTGATGGGCCGGAACCCAACAATGATGGCGGAAGTAACCCTCTTGCTGACCCCGATTTCACTAATAACTTTTTTTATTACACCCTGGCCTGTAGATCAACACATCCCACCAACGGCATCATCGATCTCGTCTTCACGGTCAGCCAGACAGGCGGCACGTCTGAATATGACGTGATCGCGGACCTGCAACTTGAGCCTGGTAACCACTGGCCAGGCGTTATGTTGATGTTGGGCACGGGAACCGGAGGAGATTTCACAGCATTCACTGGCGCTGGCACACCCGATTTCGATACCCCTACCCGCAACAGCGTGTCTCCGATTTCAAATGACATGGCAGTGACCACGCATGATGCCCATTTAATCATGATTGAACCGGCAGCTTGGTCAATGCCGGTCAGTTTTCTCAGCTTAAACTTTTCGCTGGATATTCCGGATGTGGATCATTTCACCATCCGTCACATGCCCATCCCTGAGCCAACGACACTGCTGCTGGCGGTAGCGGGGCTGACGACTGTTGGCAGACGGCCAAGATGCAGTCAGTCATGTGACAGCCAGGGATAGTTTCCCTTTTCAATGAGCCCCTCACGGACTCGGCTCATCGGCGCGGACCTCGAACTGCCATCAGCATATGCGACGTTCGTCCTGGTGCCGTTCGCGTGTATGGCCCCGATACCCCAATACACCTGCTCGTCCTCATCGAACTTGCTGGGATCATATTTCCTGTGTGGTGTCCAGGCAGTTCCCTTGAATCCAGTGGTCGACTCGTAAACATGGCTATCCACGAACCAAGGGTAACGGTGTGGCTGTGCGATGGCATACCAGCTCTTATGCTCGTTGTACTCCTGAGTCCGGTTCGACCACCACATATTGATTGCATAGCCCCAGTAGGCAGCGTTGTAATTGATACTGCCGTATTCAGCCAAGGCTTGGGGGCATACGTTGAATGAATTCGTATTCTGACTGTATTGCTGGGGCATTTCCGGAAATACAACCGCGAGCGCTTCCAGCCAGTTGTGGTTTCCTGTTGTAGACAGCATGTACCTGCCGTAATTGACCGTGTATGGAATACGTCCTCCAGGTTCTTGCCCGATGAAAAGCAACCACCCCGCCTGAATCTGATGCAGATTTGAGTTACACACGACCGCGCGGGACGTTTCCCTAACTGCCTGCAGCGAAGGCACCAACACACCGAGCAAAAGCGTCACGACCGCCACCACAACAATCAGTTCGGTCAAAGAGAAGGCAGAACGACACTTCATGCCCACAAGATATTCTCCCCATATGTTCCTGTGAAGTGCATCAGACAAGAAACCGCGGGCATGCCGACGCGTCACCGGCACTGCCCACTGGCTTGTTGGTCAACTCTAGCCGACCAGCAGCACTCATGCAACAAATAGCTGTTCAATGAGCATTCGTAAATGGGCTTGTTTTCTCGCAAAACAAGCGAAGCCCTCGGCTCAATGCCGAAGGCTTACGCAGTGTCCCCCCCAACAGCGGGCAGCGTTCTCAGGCAGGCCCCGTAAGATGCCCGAACGACTGCATACCGCCCCACCTGCCAGCCACACATCCCGCCGGGTACCGCCGCCCCCCTCGCAACGGTAGGCATTACACCTAATTACTACGACCGCAGTATTCCAATCCTGCGCCTGATGAACAGAAAAAGTAGAATTCAGAAAAGCATTCAGGCTTCATCTGCACACGAAACCCTAACTCCGAGGTGTTAAGCAAAATGCGTAGACGTCCGTGACTGACCCGGATCATTTTCCCTATCGGGAAAACTGGTCGTGGGTCCGTTTGCACCGACCGGACTCCACGCGCCGCGCCCGTGAGGTAGCGGTCGGCTCAACCGCACGAAGATGGCGGTATGTCCTGCGGTCCGAAGACCGCTCCTTCACAGTCGCGGCTCGTAGGGTTCAAACTGACCCACTACCTGGTTGAAACGTCGGTGCCAACAGGTTAGCATCTCTATTACCACCCCCCCTAGGGGCGGGAGTCGATGGTCTCATCGCCCCGCCCCTTTTTCTGTTTCCGTGTGTTGATCGCATGTTCCTGTTTTGAAAGCTGCGTGCTACTGAACGTCTCTGTCGCCCAACGCTCTTCCTGGACGGACACACCAAAGCGCTGAGCGATCGGCGCTATACCGATTCACGCGGCTACGACCCCGGTGGATTCGGACGACTGAGACACCTGCGCGTCGGCGAATACAGCACGTGGGAGTTGGCCAATGGACGAGGAACGCCGAGCCATCGCCCATACGAGTTCTGAATCGATGAAAACTAGGGGACGGCGTTTGTGATCTCAGTCATTTTCTATCGCCGCAATCCATCGTAAACCGATTGGGCGATTCGGCTGGATGCGAATCGGTCCGCCTGTGGTTGTGATGATGAGTTCTGCGAGAGGTTTTTCCTTCGTCACGTTGAGCGAGGTCTCACTGTGAATACCGGTGACATGCAGTGCTGCTTGATTTGAAGTGAGCGCTGCCTTGATTTGCAATTGATACTTGCCCGGTGGCAGGGTGAATTGGAAAGCGGTCTCGGCATTGATGCGGGTCGTATCCTGTTCAAGTGGTTCACGTTGCCAACGGCCATTCTCATCGCGCAAAGCGACACCGGGCGTGAAGCCATACCCAAGGCTGGTGCTCCACACGTTGTTCTTCGTAACAGCCACGGCGGGGCGATGCGTTCCCACATGAACTGCTCCCACATCTTCGGTCGATCCGAAATCGAACAAAACAACACGCTTCTTCGCCTGTCGGTCGCGATCGATGACGCGTTGCTTCTCTCGCTTGCGTGCCTGGTCGATCAGCGGGTGAATGACGTTTTGATTTGGGATGTTGCGAATGTACAACGGCATCTCGCTGAGGGGCAGGTTGCCATCCACATTGATGGTGCGCGTGTGGCCGAAGGCATCGGTAACCGTGCATCGCCCCAGCTTCAGTTTCAGCATATCAGTTCCCTTGACTGCCCATGCGGTCAAGATCGTTTCTTGATCCGTTTGCCATGCATAAACACGCACATTGGTGTTGCCCAGATCAAATTGGTCAGCAGGTACGTCCACGCCGCGCAGTTGACGCAGCATCGTGCCGAATGTGAACCATGACGGATCGTGACTGTTGTCGTTTCGCAAAACGCCACTGGCGGCAAAGCGCGTGTTGCCCGACCCTCGCTCACGGAACAGCATCACCTTATCGATGCCTGCGGCCAGGCAGACCATACTCACCCGTGGCACCCATGCGGCTTTCAGCCGTTCGCCCACGCCCCATCCGCCGTTGGCGTCGTAGCCGGTTTCAGTCATCCAGATGCGCATGCCGGGACGATATTGATCACGCCAATCAACCAAACGCTGTAGTTGGTCTTCAAATGGCTTGCCGCCTTTACTCTTGCCAGACCTGTCGATGTTGGTGTTCAGCGTGTTCAGTTCAGGGGTCGATCGGCCGGTGTAATAGTGAACGCTCAGCACATCGGTGTAATCCAGCGGCGTGGTGCCGTCGGCGTACCGATAGGTGCGCATCCGATCGATGAAATCAAGGCTGATTCCCGCCCATCCCGTACTTGCTACCCTGGCAGTGGGGTCAGCTCGTTTAACCCCGAGTGCGCCCACTTTGTACATTTCAAAGTATTGACCCAGCGTTCCAACAAAGTGCCCCCACTTGGGGTTGTTCAGGTTCGCCTCGTTCCACAGCTCAAATGTATTCATGTATCCAAGTCCGCTGACTTTGTCATCAGTCAGCAATACGCTGGGTGGATGCTTTTTTGAGCCATATCGCGCTGCCACCTGGAAAGTGAATTCACCGTATTTTGCGTTGTCTTTCGGCGGATAGACGAGTCGACGTCCACGTTTGGCGCTGGGCGGATGCGTACTTTCGAACACCGGAACCTGATACAAGTATGGCAGCGTTGTCATACCCAGATCATGGTAGCGTTTAAAGATTTCGTCATGCGGCACGTTCCACGGCGAGACACTGCCGTCAAACGCAAAACGGCCCGGTTCAGGGGCGCAGTGTGGCCACTTCATATTCTCGAATCTCACCCAACCCACGCCGAGTTGGCGAATCATGGAGGCAAGCTTGATGTTCGATGTGTTCATGCCAAAGCGTGAACTTGCATCAATCTGTGCCACCTCAGCCAGTTGCACATAGACCGGAGCGTAGATCATCTGCTTACGACCATTTTGTTCTGCAATGAGCGTTAGCAGATAGCGCCCTGTTTCCAAAGGTTGCTGGTCTTTCAAAGTAACTACAGTAAAAGATCGCGCGGGAATACGTACTTGCTGCCTGCCTGATGTGATCGTGTGACTGAGCGCAGGTGGCTCAAAAGTTTCATCTTCTAATCCATCGTAAATCGACAACGCGGAAGGCATGCGCATGCGCGGCGCAGGTTGGCCATCCTTCCAGTAGCGCAGTTTCAGGTACCGTGCGACAAACGGTTGAGGAACGTTGACATCAACACGACCCCATTTGCGATGCAGATCAATCGCGCCAAGCCCTTCGATCGGACGATAGGTTTTCCCATCTCGTGAGGAAGTCATCTCACAGTTCCATGTCCAATTCGCGTCGTCTCCCGTAAACGCAAGATGTGTGATCTTGCGCTCGCGGGACAGTTCTACAAGTTGCGTCACTTCAAGCCGTTCTTCCTTGCGTGCATTCGCATCCGCCTTTGACCAACCAATGCCATCGGTCAGTGTGTCGTGGGCGATTGCTTGACCGTAAGCGATCGTCCGTGAAATACCATCCAATGCATGATCACTACCATGCACAGCATGCGGCGCGGGGTAATCGTAGTAGATCGAGTCACGTTGTAGATGATGGCTCAGATCAACAGTGATTGGCTTTGAAGAACGATTGGTCAACAGTAGGCTTTTTTGCAGTCCGTGGTGACGCGGCAGTGTATCATTGCCAAGGGCTTGCATGCCTAGAAGATTCGTTGATTGTTTCGTACGCACGCCGCCGGTAACGGCATCGATGGTCAGATATGTTTTACCAGCCTGCCTCGCAAACCATACAACCGAAAGACGTTTAATCGAGCCATCAATTTTTCGGTTTCCTTTGGTTTGTGGATAAGCGTGTTTTAGTGTTGCAGTGGTCAGATCGAACTCAACCCATTGCCAACCTGTTGATGTAACCGGTTTGGTGAAGATGAATGCTTCGCCATGATGGTCACTCACCTGGAAACCCAAACGATCAACGTTTGCATCGTCCTCAAGATGAACCCACACGCCCACTTGCTCCCACGCTTCGTGCGGCGCGACAGTGAATGTAAAATCTGCCTTGGCGCCTGCGGCATGTGCATGGCCAGTCAGTCTTAGACAGGTTGGTGGAAGCTTCGCTTTTACAGACTCATCACGTTCAGCCCGCAGTGACGTCATTCGCCATCCCTCACCACGCACTTCCAAAAAGGAATCGCAAGGTGCGATCAGTTGGCGTTGAAGATCTGATGAACGTGCCAGGCGGCTAGCCGGCGGTACCTGAGCAATCGCTGTCTGGGTTATCAGTAGAAAGGCGGAACAGGTCGTTATGCAGGTATTGAACAAGCGGGACGTCAACATAGATGAATCCTGTGGCTTCTTTGGTAAGTGGTACTTGGCTTGATATAGATGCTGCTGGTGTGAAATCTGATCGGATCAATTTTCAGACAATGCGAAGTCCCCAGATTTGTTGCCGTGCGGTCCTTCGCCTCGCAACGCGTGCAAAGCTGACTGCGAACTGAAGATATCTTCGTAGGTACCAGCGTAGCGTGGCGTAGTTAATGACGTTGTATGCCCATCCATGAAGAGCGTGGGACGGCCGCCGCTTTGCTCATGCCATGTATCGCCTTGAAGCAAGACCGGGCTGCGCTGTGAACACCATTGAATCGGCACGGAGCCGTGATGTGTAAAGTAAGCGTCTCTCCACAGCATGACGGACTCGTTTGCTTTGATGCGATAAACAACATTATGCAAAAAGTGGTAATGCAGGCCGGTATACGAGTTGTCATCATGAAGCGTCGAGTCGATCTGTTCGCGCTGTGGACAAATCCAGATAGGTCGCGTATCCGTTTTCCCGAGAACAACTTCCTCGGTGTAGTACGGATCGAGCGCCACCTCCAAACCGCGCTTCTCGAATGTATTCCACTTGTCGTAAACACTGCCACCAGCTCGCCATTGCATGAGCGGCCAACCCCCATTGTGGTCGCCCGTGTAGTATCGCCACACTAATCCGATCTGTCGCAAGCTTGCGTTACATGTCACCTCACGTACCGTTGCGCGAGCGCTCTGTAACGCGGGCAGTAGCAATGCGATCAGCACCGCGATGATGCTGATGACCACCAGCAATTCCACCAGCGTAAATGCGCTTTGCTTATGGCGGGACATGGAGTGGCTCCCACGGCGAAAACCAAGCAAGGCAATGCCCCGCCACGTCGTCAAACGTCGCGGAACAGGTAGATTGTTTACCGGCGACGGCGGGCGATCAACATGACACCTGATGCCAACAAGGCCACCGACGCCGGTTCAGGAATGGGGTTGAACTCAAACGAGATGTCCGTGAAATCTACCTGGGCATTACGAGCACGTACCCGCATGTTATTGAAGCTGTATTGCCCATCAGGCAGATCGGTTGTTTTGCCGGCGAAGGTGACCGTGGCTGAATCATTGCCACCAGAAACATAGTTGATCGTCACGATGAACGATTGTGGTACACCTGCCACGATCGGCACCGTGTTGTCACCGGCATTGAGCAGGTCCGCTTCATTTCCCGAGTTGAATGCAGCCCGGAAGTAGCTCCAGTTACCGCTATTGAAATTGTTGGTGATCCCCAAGTTCTGAGATCCACCGTTGTATAGCTGCAGTGCTGCAAATTCTCCGTTGCCATCGGTGGCATCGTAGGTAACCGTGAACTTGTACTGAAACACACCGTCGAAGGTGTCGTTGATGCCATCGAAATCAGAATGCGATGTGCTCAGAATCGTGCGGTCAACAGTCTGGTTGTTGTTCAAACCACCGACATCCAGTTCATCGCCCAGACTAATTGGGGCCGCAGTGGCAATGGACGCGATACTCAGAACAATAATGCTTGCGAACCATGGTGTTTTCAAAAAAGTGATCATAACCAGACCTCCATTTTTCGTCCTCAAAATCAAAGAATCGTGTTACTCCCCCGCTTCGTTTATGTTCACCAGCGACTTGCGCAGTACCATCTCCATGGGAATGGCGGCCTTGCCTGGATTACATTTTCGTTTCTGCAACTGATCCAGCAGCAATGTCATCGCGCGATCCACCAACGCAGACACACCTTCTGTTGCTACTGTGAGCGGTGGGTAAGCGTATTGATGACGGGAAGAATCATCCAAGCCTACGATGGACAAGTCGCGCGGCAGATCGAGACCAAACTCTTCACGACAAACGTGAGGCACCATATAGCTCAGGTCCGGATGGCACACCCATATCGCCGTCACTTGTTCGTTGATCAACTGTTTTATTGGCTCGACGGGTGATTGAAACTTCGTGTATGCCACTGATGATGTCGGCAAAGCACATCCCGCTTCAGAAAGCCGACCCCGGAAGCCCTCTAGCATTTCAAGCACCGGCATGTCAGGCACGGCCGACAGAAATCCCACCCGACGATGACCGTGGTCCAACATCATTTGGGCGACATCACGACCACCCCCGCGATAATTCGAACTTACCTGCGAAAAGGCTTCACACTCCGGCCGGTTGAAGATCACAATCGGAACACCTTGCACCTGCTTCAACGCCTTGATCGAATCAGGCTCCCACGCAATAGCGAGAACACCATCAATGTACCGCTGCGAAATCGTGTCGAGGTTCCCTTCGGAAAAGACCTCGAGTGATAGATCGTGATGAGCCAGCTCCGCGATGACCTGCGTGGCCAATCGATAGACCAACGTGCCCATTGCATCGCCGCACACGTGGTCGAGCAGAAGGCCAATGGTCATCCGCCGTACACTTTGTTTGGGGCGATACCCTGCCTCACGTGCCGCCGCCCAGACCCGCTCTCGCGTGGGAGCACCAATGCCTTTTCGGTCGTTCAGCACCCGCGATACCGTGGTAGCCGACACGCCCAAGCGATCAGCAAGCTGGTAGATGGAAACCGTTTGGGTATCAGTCATTCAACCACCTCAGATACGCAACTGTTGCGAAATAAAGGTACAAAAGTGGATAACCATACGCAACTGTTGCGTAATCTTACCACCTCGTACTCGGCGGGTCAAGAATAAGTCGCAAGAACCAGAGAAAACGATGGCCTGAACAGCATCGGTATTGATTTGGCATGCGGAGCTGAACAAACAATTGCTGGCCATCACCAAGTACCAAGTGACCTCAATGGCCAAGCAATACAATCCAACATGGGGTAGTGGGTCTGTCTGCACCGACTGTCCTCCACGCGCCGCGCCCGTGAGGTAGGGGTCGACACAACCGCACGAAGATGGCGGCATTTTCTGCGGTCCGACGACCGCTCCTTCACAGTCGCGGCTCGTGGAATTCAAACGGAACCACTACCCAACATGGCGACGCCTGCTTAACAGACTGATCACTTGATCTCGAACAAATAGAAGGGCGTGATCGAGAAGAGTGCAGAATATGAGAGCATCGATCTGGCTTGGGCTGTAGAAAAGAGCAGCTAGAGGCCACGGCACCTAACAATATTGAACCAGCACCCTGCTTCGCTGTTTGTGGGCCACGTAGATCATGGCTTTCACTCCATGATGGTGGCCTTCCCCGCTCAGGTCGCTGATTGGTGTAGAACAGAGTCAATCAAATCACACCACTGAAGGGGAAGCTTCGAATTAACCAGTGTTGCGCAGCCCCGCGGCGATTGCCTGAATCGTGCGCCGAAGTGCATGTTCAGATTCCGAGGTGGTGCCGGTATCACGTTGACGTGACAGGAGTTCGATCTGTATCAGGTTCAGGATGTCGACATAAGGCGTGCGTACACGTAATGTTCGTCGCAACCAGTCGATCTGCCCAAGCAAGTGCGATTCACCTTTGATCGCAAGCACGGCACGTTCTGCGGCAAGGCACTCCTCGTTCAGACGCTGCCAGATTTCGAGTGCGGCCTGTGGTTCGTCAGATAATTGGATGTACCGCTTGGCAAGGCGCGGGTCACAACGTGCCAGTGCCAGTTCTGCATTGTCGATCACTGCCGCCAACCAGGGCCATGTGCGATACAACTCGGTCATGCGTTTCTGATCAGGTTCAGCCAGTGCATCAAATGCCGCACCGAGACCAAAGAACGCATTGATCGGCATGCGGACCTGATTCCAGGCAAACGTGAACGGAATCGCGCGCAGGTCTTCAAATCGTTGGGCGCCGCCACGGCGACTTGGACGTGACCCGATGCGCAGTGTTTCGATCAGGGGAAGGGCGGTGCAATTCCGCATGTAACCGGTGAAACCCGGGGCATCGATCAACGCGCGGTAATGCTTTTGAGATGTGGTGGCCATCGCATTTGCCAGTTGGTCGCCATTATCCGTTGCGTTCATGGTCTCGTTTGCACCGAGCGTGAGCGTGGCCCAGAACAACTGCTCAAGGTGGCGAATGCTGACAATGGGATCGTCATACCGTTCAGCCACCACTTCACCTTGTTCAGTCAAACGCAGGCGACCGTCAACCGATTCAGGCGGTAGCGACAAAATTGCCCGAGCCGTGGGACCACCCCCACGACCAAGCGCGCCTCCACGGCCATGGAACAGGGTCAGCCGAACACCATGTGATTGCGCGGTAGCGCAAAGTCGCTTCTGCGCCAGATGCAACGACCAGTTCGCGGTAAAGAACCCACCGTCTTTCGCGCTGTCAGAATAGCCAATCATGCACACCTGTTCGTCACCAACAGCACGCACATCGTGACGGTATGGTTCGTTCTCAAGTAACCCATCAAGCACGGTATCAGCGCGCTCAAGGTCTTCGATTGTTTCGAACAATGGCGCGATGGGCATGGGTGTCGGTTCACCCAGGCCCCGGCACCATGCGGCAACACGCATAAGCCAGCGCAGCAACAATACATCGCCGGTTTGATGCGTCATGCTCAACACGATCGGCCCAAGAGATTCAACACCACCGTGCGAAGCGAGTACCTGCAGCATCGCAAACAGATCAATCATGTCGGCTGTCTGTGCAGACAGTGTTGCCTGGTCGATCGCATGCAGTGCTTGAGGATCATCGTGTTCACGCAAGACTTTAAGCAAATCTTCCTGCGCCAGCGCTTTGATATCACCCTCGAAATTGAGCTGGTAAAGGATTTCACCTGCCGCGGTATGCACAGCTTGTGAATTCACACGAGTATCAAGTCGCAGTAAGTGAAGGCCAAAGCAGCCCAACCGATCACGCCAGCGCTGTAACGCACCACCGATCAACTCACTTTGTCTCGTTTCTTCTAAACCTTTGGCCAGGAGTTCTACGTCATTGATGAGTTCATTACTTGATCGATACGCCAGATCGTGCGCCGGTTCATCCGCTAAAGCGGTGCTGTAGCGCAGGCGCGTGTCGATGATCGCCAGCCAATGCACAAACCATTCGTCAGGATGCAATCGATCGATGCGCACACCAAGCATGGGCCAACGCCGCCGGGCAGAAGCAATCGCCTCGATCACCGAATCAGGCTTGCCCGCACGCGCATCGGAAACGGTGAGCCGTTCACGCACACGCCGGCACTCGCGCCGATGTAAACGCACAGCCGACTTTCGCAACTTACGAAGCGTGGCCCGGGTGACAGGTGTAGTAACAAAGGGATTGCCATCCCGATCGCCACCTACCCAATTACCGAATCGCAACGTTGAATGGGGTGATGCAAGATGCGCAGCAGAAGCAGGAAAGGCTTCGCGCAACTGCGCCATCAGCTTTGGCACCACCCGCCACATGGTGCGAACCGCGAACATCGTGCGTCGCAGTTCCTCCATGACTTCAGGTTTGCGCGCCCTCACCGGATCGGTATACCACAACGCCGCCAGGTCACGGTACATCCGCGTGAGTTGAGCCTTCCGTTGAGACTTCAGAAGATCGGGCCGATCCAGCGCCACCAAGTCTCTGCGGAGTCTTCTCAGAGCTCGCCTGATGCTGCGACGCTTGGCTTCGGTCGGGTGAGCAGTGAGCACAGGTTCGATCCGCAAGGCTTCGACTCTTTCTGAGATTTCCTCTTCACTCAGTTGTGCTTCATCGAGTAACCGGGCGGCGGCTGGTATGGTTTCCGTCTTGGTGCCGTCCCGTTCGCGTTGGCGCAGGATACGCACACGGTGGCGATCCTCCGCAAGATTCGCCAGGTCGAAAAACAGACCGACGGCTTTGGTCAGTTCCGCGATTTCTTCGGTACTGAGTTGTGCGATCTGTTCAGCCATGGCCTGTTCGGCTGACGGGTCACCTTCAACGCGCCGCTCAGCCAACGCACGAAGCGCATACATCGTCTGCCACAGGCGCTCGTCGCCGTGGTGCCGCACCAGATGACGAAGCTGCAGGCCCAGCAGGCGAATGTCACGACCCAAGGCCCGATCTTCATGGTCGAACCAGCGACTGGCATATTCAGTCATGCCACCACCTCATGGTTGATCAGATCGAGCAGGTCACCCAACTTACAGTGTGATTCCAGTGGGTGACGCAGAGGCTTACGCTTGGCGATGCGATAAAAATTGCGGCGGCCATCCTTCTGACGGGTGATCACGCCTGCCCCCTCCAATTCCTGCACAATCCGTTGAACTGCACGCTCGGTAATGCCAACGCGATCAGCCACATCGCGCAGACGCATGTGCACATCCTGATGCAGGCAGATCAACACGTGTGAATGGTTGGTCAGAAACGTCCATTGCCTTTCGTTGGACGGGGGATTCTGTTTCATGGCTGTTCTCCTTGACTGATCATTCTACATGGCTATTATTCGTGAAACATGAATCACGAAATATTTTTCGTATATCTGGTGGTTATTCCCAAAGTGGAGTCGTCATGGATACAACAGCACTCAATCAATCGCCCCAGGATTTGGAAGTCAATATGAAACACGCTTCACCTGACAAGCCTGTTCCCATCGCTGTGGCACGTGGCGATGGTATCGGCCCGGAAATCATGGATGCGGTGCTGTTTCTATTGGATCAGGCAGAGGCCCGCATCGACGCCCGGCCCATTGAGATCGGCGAACAGGTTTATCATCGCGGAGTGACGGCTGGCATCGAGCCCAGTGCATGGGAAACGGTGCGCGAGACGCGCGTCATTCTCAAAGCGCCCATCACCACACCGCGTGGCAAGGGTTATAAGTCTCTGAATGTGACGCTGCGCAAGTCTTTGGGGCTGTTTGCCAACGTTCGGCCGTGCCCCACCTTTCACCCGTTTATTCACACCGTTCACCCGGGTATGGATGTGGTGATCATCCGTGAAAATGAAGAAGACACATACGGCGGTATCGAGCATCGACAAACCACCGAGGTCACCCAATGCTTGAAGCTTATCACTGCGCCGGGTTCAGAAAAGATTGCCCGCTATGCGTTTGAGTTTGCCCGTCGCAATGGTCGCAGGAAGGTCACCTGCTTCGTGAAGGACAACATCATGAAGCTGACCGACGGCCTGTTCCACGAGGTGTTCGACCGCGTGGCCGATGAATATCCCGACATCGAATCGGACGCGATGATCATCGACATCGCCACGGCGAAGTTGGCCAAGCAGCCTGACCTGTTTGACGTCGTGGTGTTGCCTAATCTGTATGGTGACATTGTCAGTGACGTCGCGGCCGAAATCAGTGGTTCCGTGGGTATCTGTGGATCGGCGAACGTGGGTGAACGATACGCAATGTTCGAAGCGGTGCACGGTTCAGCCCCCGACATTGCCGGAAAGGGCATTGCGAATCCTTCAGGACTTCTGCACGGTGCGATCCTGATGCTCGACCATATCGGGCAGCCTGATGTTGCCGAGCGACTTCATAATGCGTGGCTGAAAACGATCGAAGATGGTGTGCTTACCGCTGATGTTGCCCCGCGCGATGCATCGACCGAGGCAGTGAGCACCGAGGCATTCGCACGCGCGGTGGCGAATCGCCTGGGCGAAACCCCGCAACAACTGACCGCCGCTCGGCACGATGGCGATGGCAGCGCCCCTGCAATTACCGTCTCGCCAACCGCCAAACCAAGTAAACAGCTTGTCGGCGTAGACGTATTCCTCGATTGGGATGCGCATGAACGGAACCCCAACGTGCTTGGTCGTGAACTGGAAGCGCTGGTTGGCGGGGCGCTCAAGTTGAAGATGATCACCAATCGTGGCACCAAGGTGTACCCCGATGGTCAGCCGGAAACATTCTGTACCGACCATTGGCGTTGTCGCTTCACGGTACCGGCCGATGGTGTGGTGCAGCACGCAGAAGTGATTGCATTGTTGGCCGCGCTGGAACAAGCCGGCTTCGACTTCATCAAGACCGAACACCTTTACACGTTCGACGGTGAACGTGGTTACTCACTGGGGCAAGGCGAATGACCAGCGATAGCCACAACAATGATGATCGCGCTCCGCTTGTGGGTGTGATCATGGGCAGTCAGTCGGATTGGCCCACGATGCAATGTGCAGCCAAGGTACTGGATGACTTTGGCGTACCCTTCGAAGCCAAAGTGGTCTCGGCGCACCGCACGCCTGAATGGATGCGCGAGTATGCGCGTTCTGCTGAGTCGCGTGGGTTGCATGCGATCATTGCGGGTGCAGGCGGTGCCGCTCACTTACCCGGCATGGTTGCAGCGTGGACACCCGTTCCCGTCCTGGGCGTTCCTGTACAAAGCAAAGCACTCAGCGGTTGGGATTCTTTGCTGTCGATTGCGCAGATGCCCGGCGGTGTGCCCGTGGCCACGTTCGCCATCGGCGAAGCGGGGGCGCGCAACGCTGGTCTTTTTGCTGTCCGCATGTTGGCACGCAATGACGAATCACTCCGCACGCGCTTTGCCGCATTCATGAATCAACAGACCCAATCTGTTCTGGGTCAGGAATTGGGGATGCAATGAAGAACCACAGAGTCATCCTGCCAGGCGCGACACTGGGTGTTTTCGGCGGCGGCCAACTCGGTCGCATGTTCACCCACGCTGCGCAACGCATGGGGTATCACGTGGTGGTGTTTGCTCCTGAGACCGACTGTCCAGCCGGTCAAGCTGCAAATGAACATGTGTGCGCCAAATTCACGGATGAGGCAGCGATTATCGATTTCGCCAACCGATGCGATGCGGTAACGATCGAGTTCGAGAATGTACCGGTGCGCTGTCTCGAGCTGGCCGGGCAACATACCATGGTTCGTCCCGGGCCGGATGTGCTGGCAATTGCCCAACATCGACTTCACGAGCGTGCTTTCCTCGATAAGCATCATCTGCCAACTTCACCTCATGCCACGGTCGACTCTGCAGATGCATTGCGATCCGCCGTCCACAACACCGGGGCACCTGGCGTGCTGAAGGCGGCGCGATTCGGTTACGACGGACGCGGCCAAATTGCCATCCACGCGCCATCCGATCTTGATGACGTATGGCATCAGTTGGGCACGAATGAAGCGATGTATGAAGCATGGGTCGATTATCAGATGGAACTATCCGTTCTGGTTGCGCGATCAAACGACCGAACAATCAAAACGTTCGGCCCGATCGAAAACGAACATGCAAACCATATCCTCGATACATCAACCGTACCCGCCGCTTTACCCGAACGCATCGCGCAAGCCGCAATTGACTTGGCGTGTGATGTCGCAGACGCAGTCCAGCTTGAAGGCCTGATCTGCGTTGAAATGTTCCTGACCCGCACTGGTGAACTGTTGATCAACGAACTGGCACCGCGCCCACACAACTCCGGCCACCTGACGATCGAAGCGGCCACCAGCAGTCAGTTCGAACAACAGGTGCGCGCGCTGTGTGGCTTGCCCCTGGCTGACATGAACCTGAAACAGCCGGCAAGCATGGTGAATCTTCTGGGCGATCTGTGGGGCAGCGGTAATCCGTGTTGGAGTCGTTTGTTGAGTCACGCTGATGCGTCGCTGCATCTGTATGGCAAGTCGAAGCCACACACCGGCCGAAAGATGGGGCACCTGACTGCAGTTGGTGCCACACCTGAAGCCGCACGGATGCTCGCACGGCAGACAAGAGAGTCCGCCCAGTACGTCCCGACAACCATCCATTGTCACAGACAGACACAATCACTTGTAGAACAGCCATAAAGAAGCCGCGCCTGGCCCCACCCGACTTTTCTGTGTATGACCATCGCCGAGATTGCGATGTCAATCACAACACACAGTGACGATAGTCAACGTTGAATCGGTCGAGCCGCGACAATTGCATGAGTAAGCGTCGACAGAACGTCGGCCAGTCTTCGCGGGATGGACCTGTCCACAACACTTGGGCTAATGCACAGGCTCGCGGATAGGTCATATACATCAGGTGATCAAAGTCTGGAATGTACTCCGTCCACAGCTGCGCCTGTCCACCCAGCACACAGTCATGGTGCTCATCCTGGATGTGCACAAGCGGCTGCCAGTCGTAGACGCACTGCAACGGTAAGCACGTATCCGCGTTCCACCCTTCAGTCGCGCGATCGTCATCCGCTGATTCGCGCATGTCGAAGTAGGTGTGTGTTTGCGGAGCAAGAACAACGGGCAAGCCTGCAGCGGCAGCCTCCGCATGGTAACGACGCGTGGTCCGCCCACCGGCACGCCAGTTCATCACCGCGGTATTTTCTGTGCAACAATCATGCTCAATAATTTCATCCCATCCGATTAAACATCGCCCGGCTTTGGCCAGATAGCCTGCCGCGGATTGTGTGAAGTGGTTCTGAACATCTGCCACCGCAGCAATACCCAGTTGCTTCATACGTTTTTGTACTTGCGGTGAATTCGCCCACTGGCCCGGTAACGCTTCATCTCCTCCCAGGTGCACGTACCTGAAGGGAAACAAATCGATGAGGGTGTCGATCAACGCTTCAATGAACTGCATGGTGACAGGCTCGAGGTTGAGCACATGCTCGCTGATGCCCCAATACTCGCGGACGCCCGGTGGTGTGCCCAGCACACCAAACTCCGGATAGGCGGTCACCAGCGCCTGCACATGACCGGGAATATCCACTTCCGGTAGAACATGAATGCCTCGTTGTGCCGCATAACCAACCACCTCACGAATCTGTTCGTGCGTGTAGTAACCGCCATGGCAAACACCATCGTACGGATTCGTCTCACGCTCACGATCGTGGCCGATCATCGTCTGCGCTCGCCAGGCAGCCACCTCGGTCAACCTGGGATACCCTTCGATGGGCAAACGCCACCCCTGGTCGTCCGTGAGATGCCAATGGAACAGATTGAATTTGTTCAGTGCTGCAAGATCAATGAAGCGCTTGATCTGTTCGACCTCAAAGAAGTGTCGGCTGACGTCCAGGTGCAAGCCACGCCAGGCGAGCTCGGGCTCATCCTTGATCTCCACGCATGGCAGTTCGCATGATGCTTCACAGGAGAGAAACAACTGACGCAACGTCTGAATGCCCATGGCCACGCCATTGGATGTCGTCGCGCGCAGGTGAATCTTCTGCGGGGTGATGTTCAGGTGATACTGTTCATCGCACAGCCCTGCAGCAGTAGCATGATCAGTCAGTGGACGTTCAGGCAGATCCAGACTCAGTTCGATATCCGCATCCTGATCACTCATCTGCATGACCAGCAGGCTCTGCTCACACTCAAGATAGTCGCGCAGCAAAGACATCTGATCAGGTAAGCCTGCCGCATGAACATTGATGCGAGCGCCTTCACCCGATTCAGATTTCTGGCTCGGCTGCCAATACCCCTGGATACGTTCCACCGCGCGAGGTTCCGGAAAAACAGAAACATCATCGGATTGTGTCTGCATGGTCATACTGGTACCGAATGAACATCCGTCGGCATTGGACCACAGGCTACAACCCGGTAGAGCAACTGTCGATCTCTGCAAAACCAGATGGCGCGGTGAACGCCGAAACAGCGATTGACAAGTAACGATTTGAATCTGATCGCCTCGTTCGCTGCCGACGACTCAGCACTTCCCAACATCGTCAACAACCCATTTCCTGCTTCGGCCGAGATGGCAAGGACATAACCCTTTGCGGTACCTGTATTTCTGTACCGCGAATTCTTGGACCGTCATAAATCTCCATTTTTCGCTTGATGATATATAATTTGGGGTGTAATATTGGACCGGTCCAAAAACAGGGCGAACCGGCATGGATGCCCCACCTCCTTGGACCGTGAACACATCCTGATTCGCAAGTAGAAAGAGGTTTCTGTCCATGGCCAGCACCTCAACGTCAACGGAAAAGCCCATCACCATTCGCGATCTGGCGCGGCTGATCGGGGTCTCCAAAAGCACTGCCTCGCTGGCACTATCGACAACCGAAGCAGACTGCCCCCTCGCCCCGGCCACCCGGCAGCGTGTGATCGAGGCGGCAGCCAAGCTGGGCTATCGTCCGAACCACCGGGCACGCGCCCTGGCCACCAATCGGTCGCATAGTGTCGGATTGGTTTACGCCGATGAAGGCCCGATGTTCGGCGCCTACTACGGACAGATGATCAACACACTCAGCCGCGAATTGCTCAAAGCGGACCTTGATCTGATGCTCGTTCCGGCAATCGGTGGTGACAAGGACTGGGGTCGCAAGCTGATGGATCAGCGCATCGATGCGTGCCTTGCCATGCAGCCGGTGCCCATGGATCTGGCGCGTGTGCTCGGACCACGTCATCTGCCACCAGTGATTCTGAATGACAACACCATCACCCATGTACCACGTGTGTTACTGGATGAGTCTGCGCATGTAGATCTGATCGTTGAGCATCTGCTTGAGTTGGGACACCGTCGGATCGCATGGTATCAACCGCTGCCGCCGGACGTGCGTCGTGCCACTTACTGCACACACTACAGTTGGCCGGAGCGTCGTGATGCCTTGCAGCTTCGTCTCGCGCAGGAAGGTTTGAGCGACCAGTTCACCAGCTTCGGCGAAATGTCAGCGGATGATGCGGTGCAACGTTGGCAAGCCCTGCCGGAAGACCAACGTCCCACCGCCATCGTGTGTTACACCGACGATGATGCCCACGCGCTGCGTTATGCCCTCTGGCAGGCAGGCATCGATGTGCCAAACAAGGTAAGTCTGGTGGCCTTCAATGACGACCGCCTTTCTGCGGTAAGCACGCCCCCGCTGACTTCCATTGCCATGCCCATGGAAGGTATCGCCACTGAAGCGGTGAAACTCCTGCGCAAATACATGGCCCCAAATGCGCCAGATCCCTTCGAACACCCCGTCGAAGTGCGACTCACCGGCAAATTGATCGTACGTGCATCAACCGCTGCACCACCGAACTGACACACAACCGTGCCCGCTGTGGGACACGCGATACCTTGAGAGAGAGCACTTGCTAAGGAGGTACGAATATGGAAAGCATTGCACGCATCTTTGTGGTCACATTAGCGTTGGTTGTGGTTACAGGTATTGCCCAAGCTGCCGTACTGGTTGAATACAACTTCAACGATAGCACCTTGAATACTTCGGCCACCAGCCCACTGGCAAATGCCACACTTACCAAAGACGCTGACTTCAAAATCATCGGACAGTCCAACCCTTCGTTCATTGGTCCGGGCACGAACAAGTTTCTGGGAGTGAATACCGTGTGGCCTGGTCAACAGGCATCGCAATCACGCAAAGTACGTGTGGACATTACCGCTGCCGATCCTGGTACGCCGCTCAACCTTTCATCCTTTACCTGGAATGGAAAGAACGCCGTAAGTGAAGGCGAGGGCGCTTACGACTACGACGCCGAGTACTCGACCGATGGTGGTGCCAACTGGATGACGCTCGTCAGTGGCCGCGATACCACCAGCACATGGGAAGTCGGTACGCCCCTGGGCACCACGCTTACCGGCAGCGATTTCGAGAACGTTCAAGCAATCTCATTTCGTATTCGCATGTGGAACGGCGTAAACGGCAAATGGCGCGGTTTGGATGACATCGTGATCGAGGGCAGCGCCATCCCCGAACCCGCCACGCTGAGTCTGATCGGTCTTGCAGGTCTGGTAGGACTGAAACGTCGTCGCTGAGCATTTTGTACTTGCATGACCGGTGTGAAAGTATCGGCCATGCTTTGAATCAGATTATCTCCACCGCCGCAGGAGGTCAGACATGAACTGCTGCACAAACGATGTACATAAGGGCTTCCGGGGAACGATGCACCATGGCTTTACCTTGGTTGAGTTGCTGGTGGTGGTTTCGATTATCGCGCTGCTGATTTCCATGCTGCTACCGGCACTGAACAAAGCGCGCGAAGCTGCGCGCGCAGTCCAATGCGGCTCACTGCAGAAGCAGTACGGCATGGCCAACGCAATGTACCAGTCAGAGTCCAGCGGCTGGTTCCTGCCTGAGCGCTACCGCACCACAGCCGCAGGGCCGCGCGTCTGGTGGAGTGAGAATTCGCTGTTCCTCAATGGAATGGGCATTGCGGATTCCTACTCTGGTTCCGCAATACCACAGAAGCTGCTCTGCCCAGACGCTAAGACTGATGATGATATTCGGCCTGGTTCCTACGGCTTTGTCCAACCCGATGATGGCCTGATCTGGGATGCTTACGCCCTGAATGCCACCGGGCTCAGCCCCTGGCTAGCGCCCAACTCGAGTGTGCCTCACATCCGAGGGTTCCGTGATGGCCACGTCTTCTCACCCAGCAACAGTGTCTTCATGGCCGACCACCAGAACAACCGCACCAATGGTTCATTCGACTGGGGACACAACTACGACTTCTTCGATGATTTCAATTACTGGAACGGTGCCGGCGGCAGAACGTACATGCCTTACACCGATGAATCGACCGCCAACGGTACCGCATGGCGGCATACCGGACGCAGCGCAAACCTGTTGATGTTCGACGGCCACTCCGAACGAATCACCGAAGCCATGATGATTGAAGACTTCGAGCAGAATGGAAACACAGGAAGTATGCATGAATTGTATCGAATCGTCGCATCAGGCTCGATCGATCCGCGCCTGTAGCACACAGTCCCTTGGTTCATGATTGATTGTATCTCGTTGCCGGTACCCCACGCACAGTCTCACACGAGTTCACCATGACACACCACCCAGTCGCTCCACTAAGCGCGGCTCTCATTTGCTTTGCCGCAGCTTCCACCATTTTTGCAGCATCAAAGAACACTGAGTTTATTCATCCACCAAAACCCGATGTACAGCCTGCGCTTCGATCGATTGACATATCACATGTGACAGGTGCCGTGATTGATGAATCAGTCGTCCAAACAACGCTGCACGTTGATACATCCGCCACTTCAGGCATTGGAGAACACGGCAGCGAGGGTAAACCATTCGCCACCTTTGCTGCGGCGTTCGCTAAAGCAACAAAGTTACTCAAAGCAGGCACACCCGTGCGCATCAAGTTAGCCGAGGGCGTGTACCGCGAGGGCGATTTCGATATTCGCTTTCCTGATGATGAGGTCGCGCGAAAGACCACGCTCATCATCGAAGGTGCAGGCCCCGGCAAAACAATCTTCAGCGGTGCGGATGTCGTAACCACAAAATGGCGTGATGAAGGCAATGGTCTATTCAGCACCGACTGGCCACATAACTTCGGCTTCTATGCCGGGCTGATGGGCAGGCACAACGTCAAAGGCCTGCTCGGCCAACGCCGCGAAATGCTGTTCGCCAACGGTCAGTGGCTGCACCCGGTTATCCTCGAAAACCACACCTATGCCTTCCGTCCTGGTAAAGCTAAACTCAAGGTTGGTCAACACGGCCAGACACCCGGTGCCATAAAAGACAAGCGCGGCTACTGGGCCTACACCGGCTTCCGCGATCCAAAACACGCTTTATGGGAAGGTTCGTTCGGCATCGCGGAAAAGGATGAGAACGGCAACCGCCTGTATGTGAAGCTTCCATACGGCGTGCACCCGGCGGGTCAACGTATCGAGGCATCCCTCCGCAAGCAGTTCGCCCGCATCGCATACAAAGACAATGTCATCCTGCGCGACTTCACCGTGCAGCATTACGCACCGCACTTCTTTGCCTGGGAAGGCTGGCAACGACACGGCACGCTGCAAATCGGTCACCCCGGAAAGAAGCCTTTTTTCCAGCTTCGCAATGTCCTCATTGAGGATGTTGAAGTGGCGTGGAACAGTGGCGGTGGTTTCCGTCTGGGTAAAGCGCAAGGTTTAACGCTGCGCCGAGTTTACAGCCATCACAACGGCACCGGCGGCGGCGGGCTGGGCACAGTGGTCAATCTACGTTTTGAGAACGTGACCGCCAACTTCAATAACTGGCGCGGCGTACTGGGCAACAAACGTGGCTGGGCTATCGCAGGTACCAAAACGCATATGTTCCGTGATGCCGTATTTGAAGATTTTACCGCGATCGGCAACGAAACTGGCGGGCTGTGGATGGACATCAACTGTGAGAACTTCCTCGTTGACCGTGCGGTCTGTATCGACAATACCGGCTTCGCCATGTTCTTCGAAATATCAAAAGGCCCCATGGAAGCCCGCAACTCACTGTTCGCCAGCAACAGCCGCACGGCTGGCAAACTGCTGTGCGCCGAGCATGTCACACTAAAGAACAACATCTTCCACGGCGGTGACCGATCGGATGAACGAGCGGTGGTGATTGATGAAAATATATATCGCAAGGTGAATAACATTGCCGCAGCTCTTGATTATCACTTCTACAATCGCGATTCTCGAAAAGGCAACGCCCAGTGGGATGTGTTCGGAACCGAACTGTTTGGCCGACCCAAAACCCATAACGACTACTGGCTGCCCGGCCCGGTTTACGCAGAAGGAAACGTCTTCATCGCTGGGCAAAACAGATATGCGATGCTCGCCCGACTCTGGCTTCCGCCTGAGATTCGCCGCGCTGCGTTGTTTGAAGGATCATGGGAAGGGCGAGGAAACACCTACTTCTCTGACCGGGGCGAGAAAGCCTTCGCGTTTGTGAACTTCGATGCACCGGAAGGAAGCCCCAAGCGATTGCAGGAACTCACGCTAGGCCAGTGGAGCGCTCGCTTTGGCGAGACGAATTCCACCTTTCAGCATCCACGCCTGATGGCCCCGGACAATTACGACTTCCGCCTGCACCCAACCAGCCCATTGGTCAACCGCGTGCATGAGTTACCTTCTGTGAAGCTGAGTCGTGAAACCATTGCCGCGCTCAGAGAATGGCGTCGTTTTGTGGCTGGTCTTCGACCACACGAACAAGCATCGACGAGGTAAGGTCGTCCCCTCCGCACACCAATTCAAAACGGAACTGCACTCGATGAATCGTCTAATCGCTCTTGCTGCTATCTGCCTGATGACCACCAACAGCCTTGCTGCCAAGCTCTGGGATGAACCCGCCAGCGCTCCGCAATTCAAAGGCACGCTTACCGGACAGGTGAAATGGAAGCCAAAGCACACCTCCAACTGGTTCGTGTTCGTAGTGAAAGAAGCGAACGCAACCAACGGATCAAACTCGCAGTTCAAAGACATTCAGGGCAAGAGCGTCCAGGTAGCCGTGGGCAAATGGATCGCCCCAGACAAGCCCGCTCCGGAACGGGTCGCATTCATTGAAGCGCTGCAACCCAAACAGGCCTTGACGATATCTGTTCGCGGTACTTCCAGGAAGACATTCGACCTGACCGCTTTGCCGGATACCGTCAAGCCAACCAACGTGCACCAGGCACCACAATCCAGGCAACACGCTTCCCCGCAATCCAAGGGATTGCACTATCCAGTTCGCCGCGCTACCGGCGCATTAATTGATGAAACGGTCGTCGCAACAACACTGCACGTCAATCCGGCAAAAGCTCATGCCATGGCGGATGGCACACGCGCAAATCCTTACCCAACACTCACCGCCGGCTTGATGGCTGCGGAGAAACGTCTGACAGCAGGCATTGCGACGAAAGTTATTGTGCATCCCGGTGTTTATCGCGAAGGGCCGATTTCTCTGCAATGCGGTAAAGGTAAGGCACAAGACACGTTGCTCATCATAGAAGGCACGGACGCTGCATCCTGCATTCTCAGTGGATCGGACATCTATCCTGCATCAGAGTGGACAGAGTTAGGCAATGGACTGTACGCCGCACACTGGCCACATGACTGGGGGCACTTCACCTACAACTGGGGACCACCCAAGCCACTCGGGCACCGACGTGAAATGGTGTTTGTGGATGGCGAACTGTTCACACACGTTGAACTTGAACACTACAAGTACAACCGCGACCCTGATCTGTTCAAGAATCCCAAACGACGTTACGACTACATGAATGCTTCGCCGCCTACTGCTCTTAAGCCAGGTGAGTTTGGCGTGGCTGAGCGCGATGAGAATGGCAACAAGCTGTACGTCCGCCTCAAACAGGGACAGTCGATCGATCAGGTCACCATCGAGGTGGCCCAGCGACGCCAACTGCTGATCATCGGGCCAAAGAAAAATATGGTCATCCGCAACATCACCTTCACCCACGCCGCCAACGACTTTCAGAACTACGCCCGGCACGGTGCGCTAACGTTACATGATCAAACGGAGAATGTCCTTCTCGACCGGACACACTTCGTTTGGAATAACTTCGCAGGCTTGCGATTACCCGGCGGAAACCACTTCACGCTACGGAATGTGGTTGCGTCGTACAACGGATACGGCGGCATCGGCAATGGCGCGAAGAACATGCTCGTCGTAGATTCAATCACCAACTTCAACAACTGGCGTGGTCATCTTGGTGGTCAGTACGGTTGGAATCTGGGCGGCGTGAAAATCGGTGGTCACCACGGCCCTATCACCTTCATTCGACATACAGCCGTCGGCAATTTGTCCGGCGGCTTGTGGACCGACATTCATCCATTCGACGTGATCTTTGAGGAATGCGTATCTGCATTGAACTATGGGTTTGGCCTGTTCTTCGAACTGTCGAACGGCCCGCACCTGGCCGACCGCTGCATGCTGGTTCACAATCGCAGTAAGCAATTCAATCTGTCGATCACCGGCAAATCAATGGTGCGCAACTCCGTGTTGTATGGCAATACGAAACTCCCTCAAGGCAAACTCGGATTGCCCATGGCCGTGGCACACATGCAGTGGTATCTGCGGAAAGACAACCATGCGAAGATGCACCCGCTCAAGGCTGAATTGGCGGCGCTGGAAGGCAACGTCATTGCCGGCGGGCAAGACCAACTCGTGCTCATCTCCTTCCAGAACGGTGTGAATCGCGCGAACCCAAACTATGCATCGTGGGAACTGTACATGAAAGGCAACACTCTTCATGGACCAAACAACGAAGCATACATCTACAACGATAAAGACTGGGGCCAGCACATCATCCAGTGGCCCGCGTTCAAACATGCGTTGAACCTGGGTGAGAACACCTTAGCAGATCCTCAGTTCATGAACCCTAATCGCCTGGACTTCCGAGTCAAAGGCGCCAGCCCACTGGTCGCGCGGCGCCAAGAGCTTCCCCTGAAGCAGCTTGATGCCAGTTGGTTGGATGAAACCCGCGCCTGGTACAAACGCTGGGGCCTGGAAGGACCGCGCGTGCTGGCTGATTGATCACTTGACCTTGGGCAGTGGCGGATGCGATCGCCCATGGGCCACTTGCTGTGGCAAGGCTTTGCTGAACACCTGCAGAACGGCAGCATACGACGCATCACCGGCAACATTCACCCGTTCTTCCGGATCCGTTTTGTAATCATATAACTCCACCCATTCAGCGCGAGACGCCGCATCAGGTAGCGCCGCATCCTCACGTTTCAGCCAGAACGTGGCGCGGTGTCGATCCGAGCGCAGCGTGTAACCAACATACTTCACCCCATCTTTACTGCGCGGATACTGACTGAGTTGCATGGACTTAAGCTGCACCTTCGTATCGCGCAACATGGGCGAGAGATCAACACCTTGCAGATGCTCCGGCGTCGGCAACCCCGCCAACGCGCACAATGTGGGGAATACATCCACGAAACCTACCGGTCCATCGGCAATCGTGCCTCGCGACGCCTGCGGAGTACGTGAGGATACCGGATCGCAAATGATCAACGGTGAACGCATTGCCTGCTCGAATGTCGAATGCTTGCACCACATGTTGTGATCGCCAAGGTGCCAACCATGGTCACCCCACAGACAGATGATGGTGTTGTCCGCGATCTTCAGTTCATCCAGTTTGTCCAACAGCTTACCGACTTGCGCATCGATGTAGCTGATGCATGCGTAGTATCCGTGAATCAGTTTGCGTTGATAGTCTTCCGGCAGGTCACCTTTGGGAACACCAGTGTAGCCGTGGCGCAATTCCCAACCAGGTTGATAGGCGATCTCCGCACCGCCCCGCGGCAATTCCTGATACGCCGCGAGATCGATCTCTTCCGGATCATATAAATCCCAATACTTCTTCGGGGCCGCAAATGGCAGGTGCGGTTTGAAGAAACCCACCGACAGAAAGAACGGCTGCGCCTGGCTCGTAAGATTCTCCAATTGCATCATGCCATGGTTGGCAATCGCGCCATCGATGTATGCATCATCCGGCACATCCATCGATTCGTAGGCCGGTCGGCTGCCCGGAACTTTTTGAAACAGCTTCCATTTTTCCTTACCTGAACCTTTATGGTTACGGCGCAGTTCTTCTACTTCCGCAGTGCGCTTTCGTGTTTCGGGATGCAGGTAGCCATAGCCAACAGGTCTGGGGTAATTGGGATTGAGCTGTTCAACCGGATGCCTCACATACCCGTGCGACCATGATGGTGTGTCGTGTCCTTTATCCACGGCACGGCTGTCGAAAGTTTTACCCACACCGCAGGAAGCGTAGCCTCGGTTACGAAAATGCTGGGGCAGCGTGAGTGCATCGGGGTGACGATCGCGCATCTGCGTGCGCAAATCCTGTATGCCGGTTGAATCAGGATACATACCGGTCAGCAGGCTCACGCGGCTCGGCACACTGACTGGAAACTGACACTGCGCGTTGTTGAAGATCACACCGCGTTTGGCCAGACGATCGATGTTCGGGCTATGGATGTGCTTCGCGCCGTAACACCCAAGTAGCGGTTTCAGATCATCAATCGGAATAAACAGCACATTGGGCCTTTGCGGTTCAGCCTGCCTGGCCAATGTCTCAAATGGCGCCACCGCGCAGGCCGCCGCCCCAACCGAAAGCGTCCGCAGGAAAGTGCGTCGATGCATCATCTTGGTTGAAATCCTTCACCTGAGTATTTGCGTTCTAATAGATATTACGGTAATCCAAAATGAGGACAAAATCGCCGCGTCACTTTTAGTAGCGAGTGCAGTTTCATGACAGATCAACCCAATATTCTGTTTCTGATGTCGGATGAGCATCGTCCCGATGTGACTGGCTATGAAGGTAACCCGGTCGTGCGCACACCGCTGATGGATAAACTTGCCCGCGAGGGCATTGTGTTCCGCAATGCGTACACAGCCAGCCCCATCTGCATGCCCACCCGGCAGTGCATGGCTGCGGGGCAACTGCCTCGTACATGTGGCTCACAACGATACGGCGAAGACCTGCCGCCATTCAGCATGACCTTCTCCCGTCGACTTGGGCAGTATGGCTACAGCACCGTTTGCTGCGGGAAGCTGCATCATGATGGACCGGACCAGATGCAGGGCTGGGAGCGGCGCATCGGCAGCAACACGCGCGTGATCACGCCCGATCCCGATGCAGTCGTTCCCCCGGATCATCCAACGCGCCACATGCCGTACAAACTGCGTGATAAAGACGTGTGGGAAATCCAGAACGCCGGTGTCGGACGAGGCTCCGGCACGCAGGTACCCGATGAGCTTTCCACGTTGGGCGTCATTCGTTTTCTCGAAGCGCGGTATACCGATCCATACTACGATCGTGTTTCTCCCAACGTGCCCACATTGCTCAAGCTCAGTTACAATCGGCCGCATTATCCGTATCTCACCACCGAAGAACTGTTCACCTACTACCTGCCGCGCGTGCCGATCTTCGACAACGAACCACTGTTCGACCATCCGTTCCTGGCCCAGCGTTGCGTGAAAGTGAATGAAGATGTCACCCCGCGCGAGATCACCCGCGCCACCGCCGCCTACTACGGCATGATCGAAGAAATCGACACCGATTACGCCAAGGTCATGGACCATATGCACCACGTCGGGCAAGATCCCGATGACTGGTGGATCATCTACACCAGCGATCACGGTGAGATGTTGGGTGAACACAGCATCTGGGAGAAACAAAAGTTCTTTGAAGCGTCGGCACGTATTCCATTCATCATTCGTCCTCCTCGCGCCATTCGTGAAGCCTGGGGTGTGCAACCTGGTAGTGAGTGGGATGGACGCGCTGGCCGCGTGGTGAACGAAAACATCAACCTGTGCGACCTGTTCGCCACGTTGTGCGATATCACCAACACACCCCTGCCGGATGACGAGAAAACAGTAAACGGCGCCGGGCTGGACAGCCGATCGCTGCTACCGCTGATGCAGGGGCAGGCCGACGAATGGCACACGCGCTACCACAACGAATCAATCAGCCAATTCGGCGCGACAAACCTGATGATCAAGCGCGACGATTTGAAGTACCAGCGCTACGACCGCGAGGACTGTACCGATCAACCCGAAGTACTGTTCGACCTGGCAGCCGAACCGGACGAACGGCGCAACCTGATCAACGAGCCGAAGTACGCCAACGCGATTGCGACATTCCGCAAGCGCTGCAGCGAATTGGGCTTTGGCGACAGCCCTGATGCGGCGTATCGCAATGCTGGGTACGGCAAGTAGCGTTCGCCATCGCTTTTCGTGGGCCGGGCTGGTAATCTGGTGTGGTGATCGCGGGCGCTGGTTCACCGCGGTGGCCGAAAGGATGTTGCCGTGTCGCGTGATGATTCGACCGTGAAGCCGTTTGAGGTCAACGCGCACCCGACCCGCCCGATGACCAAAGCCCTTTTCTGGGCGGCGAAACCGGCGCTGGAGCGGGCGCTGGCGTTTCCATCGCTCAACGCCATCTACGCCAACATTCAGCATCAGACCGATGACGAACGCCATTTTGCCGACAAAGTGCTGGATGCCCTTGATGTCGAATGCATCGTCCCCGATGACATGCTCGAGCGCATCCCCAAGACCGGCCCGCTGGTCGTCGTGGCCAACCATCCATTCGGCGGTATCGAAGGCGTGATTCTGCTGGCGATGTTACGCCGCGTGCGAAAAGACGTGCGCATCCTGGCCAACTACATGTTGTCCAGCATTCCTGATTTACGCGACTCGTTTTTCTTCGTCGATCCGTTCGGTCGTGAAGATTCGGCAGCAAAGAATCTTGGCGCGATGCGCGATGCCATCAAGTGGGCCAAAGAGGGCCACGTGCTGGGCGTCTTTCCATCGGGTGCGGTATCGCACCTGCACTTGCGTAAACGTGCCGTGCTCGACCCCGCGTGGAGCCCCACCGTCGCGCGCATCGTCAAACGAAGCGAAGCCGCCGTCACACCCGTCTTTTTCGATGGGCGTAACAGCAACCTGTTCCAACTGGCGGGATTCATTCATCCGCGTTTGCGAACCGCCATGCTGCCGCGGGAAATGCTGCGCCGCCGTTCGGGCAAGGTGAAGGCTTACATCGGCCGCCCCATCCCCGCGGGCAAACTTTCCCGCATTGAAGACGCCGATGAATTGATCGCCTACCTGCGCGTGCGCACCTACATTCTCAAACCCAGGAGAGACAGAAAGCATAGGTTTCGTCGCAAAACTGATTCAGTGCGGCACGAGGAGCCGATCGTCCCTGCGATAGACTCCGAGGTGATGATCGAAGAAATCGACTGCCTGCCAAGTCACCAGAAACTCCACACCAACGGCAACTACGAAGTTTACTACGCGCGGGCCAGGCAGATTCCCTCGATCTTGCGCGAGATCGGCCGCCTGCGTGAAATCAGCTTCCGTGATGTGGGCGAAGGTACGGGCAAGTCGATCGACCTCGACCGTTTCGATCCGCATTACCTGCAACTGTTCATCTGGGATCGCGAAGCCGGGCGCATCGTCGGTGCGTATCGTCTGGGACAAACCGATCGCATCCGCCGGCGCTACGGCAAACGCGGGCTGTACACCACCACCTTGTTCCACATCAAAACACGCCTGCTTGAGCAGATCGGCCCGGCGCTTGAACTCGGCCGTTCATTCGTGCATCCCGACTACCAGAAAAGCTACGCCCCGCTGATGTTGCTCTGGCGTGGCATCGGTGCATACATCGCTAACAACCCGCGCTACCGCATGCTGTTCGGCCCGGTGAGTATCAGCGCGCTGTATACATCCACCTCCAAACGATTGCTCGTGCGCTTTCTTCGATTGAATAAGTCGTTGCCCAGTTTGAGCCGCCTGGTGCGACCGAAGAATCCCCCCCACCTGCCGGCCGCCCCACACGTGGATGACACGCAACTCAGCACCGTGGTACACAGCCTGGATGAAGTGAACGACCTGGTGCGTGAACTTGAAGCCGATGGTAAACCCATGCCAGTACTGCTGCGTCAGTACCTGAAGCTGAACGCCAAACTGCTTGGGTTTAATCTCGACCCCGAATTCGGCGATGTGGTCGACGGCCTGGTGCTCATCGATGTGGTGAACATCGACGACAAGGTGCGCGCCCGCTACATGGGCAAAGAAGAAAGTGCCTCATTCATGGCCTATCACGGCCGCAACGGCAATACCTGAATCAACGTGGCCGGGTGGCCAGGGAAATCGGGGTTGCCATCGTCGGCCGGCCTGCCGTGGGAACATAGCGGGCCACCAAGGTAATCGTGGGTGTGGCGGGAATGTCTGTCCCCCAACTCAGCATGAGCTTGTAACACGTACCGATCATCGTTTCGTCTTTGCCTTGCTTCAGTTCTGTTGCGCTGAACATCCAGGTGCGCAGCGGCTTGGCGTTGTGCAATTGCCCCGCCGCCAGACGACCGCCGTACAGATCGAACGATAGTGCCCCGGTGCGTAACGTAAGCGGTAGTGACTTATCCGTGCGGAACAGATAAACGGTCACCGGCACGCCATCCACCCCGGTTTTACCATCCACATCGAGCGCGGTCGGTGGCGCGATGATGTTAATCGCATCAACGCGTTGTGCAGGTCCGGCGGTGATGTCCGTGGATGGCTTGGCCTTTGTGGATGCACCACAACCACCAAGCACAAAGCACATACCTGCAACCAACACAATCATCCCAGCACGCCGCATCACTTGTCTTTCCCCTGGCCCGGCAGCAAGGGTACATCGGTGGGTTTCAGCGGCGGGTTCTGTCGCACAGGTTGCTCGCCATTCAGCGGAGCGAAGACGCGATCCTTCAGTGCATCGCGCGACATCTCACGCAGCAACTGAGCATGATCAGATTCCAGCTTGGTCATACGGTCCGCATCTTCCACGCCACGAATCACATGCGGGGTAAGAATGATCAGCAACTCACGGCGTTGCTTGGAATCACTCGTGCTGCGGAACAATGCACCGACGATCGGCAGGTCGCCCAGCAACGGTACTTTGTTTTCGCGAAGGTTGTCGTCGGATGTGATCAGCCCGCCGATGATGATCGTATGACCATCCTGCACACTGACCGTGGTTTCGGCTGATCGCTCGTTGAAGATTGCCGCGTTCACCCCTTCGGTAATCTCGACGCCGCCTTCAGCCACACTGCTGACCTCCGGCCGCACATCCATCTTCACGAAGCCGTCGTCATTAATGCGCGGCGTCACATCAAGCAGAACACCGATGTTCTGGTACTGGATGGTGTTCACCACATCACCATCTTCATCGATGCGGCTGTTGGTGATGAACGGCACGCGCTGGCCCACATTAACTTTCGCCACCTGGTTGTCAGTCGCGATCACCTGCGGACGGCTCAGCACCTCCAGCCTGCCTTTGCTCTGAAGTGCACGCAGCATGAACGAAAGGTCGCCACCGGTGACCGAGAGCGCACCACCGCCAAAGCGATCAAATGCATCCTGAATGCCGAAGTCGGTGCCGACGCTCAGACTACCCAACCCACCAACACTTTTGTTGAGGGTCCATTCAAAACCAAGATCGGTATCATCATCCAACTGGACTTCGGCCAACAGCACTTGAATGAGTACCTGTGGCGGGGGTTGATCCAATTCCTTGACAATTTTGCTCACCGTTTCGAAGTACCGCGGTGATGCGCTCAGCAGCAGCGTATTCGTGGTGCTTTCTGCCACCACGGCCACTTCGCGTTCAAGCAGACGCTGTGCCGCACCAAGTTTGTCGCTACCCAGAGCCTCCACCACACGTGCACGTTCCTGGTCGAGGAACTTGCGTAACGACGCTTCAATATCTGTCGCCTGTGCATTGCGCAAGCGATACACCTGCGTGGTGCGTTGTTGCGCGGGGCTGGCGTCGAGTTGTTCGATGATGGAACTGGCCAACTTCACGTAGTTGGTCGTTCCGCCAAGAATGAGGCTGTTGGTGCGTACATCCACGGTGACCGCAAGCGCATGCTGCTCGGCTGAACCCACGATGGCGCTGGCACCCTCATCGCTACCCGCCGAAGCATCGGGGGTCATCAAGGTGTATTTCACCGCGCGGTCGGTTCCGGTGTCGCCCTTCAACCGGAACAGGTCGGTCAGCACATCGGCCATCTGTCGTGCGTCGGCGTTCACCAGATTGAACACACGGACCTGCGCGGTACGTGGGTTCGTGGAATCCATCGACTCGATCAACGTTTTCAACAGCGGCATGGTATCGGTGGGCGCCTTAACGATGAGCGCGTTGCTGCGTTTATCGGCGGTGATGAGCAAAGACTGTTGCGTCCCGCTGGCCATCAGCTTCTTGCCGTTTGCCGACTCAGTGATGAACTGCATCACGGTGTGACGATCCGCACTGATTTCCGGGCCGCCTGCGGGCGTCTTGGTCAGCACATCGGTCAGAATCTTGGCCAGTTCTTCCGCGTCGGCGTTGGTCAGACTGAACACACGGAGTTCAACCACCCGGGGCGTGGTGGTGGTATCGAGGTCTTTCACCATCTGTTCGACCAAGTCAAACCCATCGGCTGTGCCGGCGACGATCAGCGAATTGGTGCGCGTGTCGGCGCTCACGTTGGTGGGTAACGAACGGCCGGTACCGCCCGCGGCGATCTCGGCGGCGCGCTTCTCAGCGAACACCTTGTCGAGCGTGGCGGCGACCTTCTCCGCATCGCCCTGCACCAATGGAATCACCCGTACCGCCTGCTGTTGATTGGCGGTGGGGCTATCCATGGTTTTGATCACATCGGCAATCAATGGCATCACATCACTGTGGGCGGCCACGATGAGCGATTGCGTGCTTTCATCGGCGCGAATCACCAGTGCTTCACGACTGCGGGGCCTTTCCGATTCCTGGCTCTTCTTGCCGATCTTCACGCGTAAGCGCGTCACCTGGGCGCGTTGCCCGGCGCGGGTGGTTTGTGATTCGGCAAACACCGCTTCGAGCGCGGGAGCAAGTTTGGCTGGATCGGCGTGCTCCAAATGAAATACGCGCACATCGGTGGTCAGGGCGCCGGGGGAACTGTCCAGATCCGCCACCAGAATCGCGGCAAGTGCCACCGCTTCATCGCTGCCACTGACCACCAACAGGTTCGAACGCACATCTGACGAAACATTCAACGGCCCCACCAGTGCCTGACCCGTCGTGCTATCCGGTTCAGCGCGACCGGCAACACTGGAGCCTGGTGCGCCGGTCAGTTCTTTGCGGCCCTGTGAAAACACATCACGAAGAATCTCAGCCACCGAATCCGCATCGGCGTGTTCCAGACGAATGATCCGCAACACCGCTTCACCACTGAGCGGCACGCGATCAAGCAACGCCACCATTGCCTGCACCGCTTTCAGGTTGTCCGGCGTGGAGGAAACGATCAACTGGTTCGACCCCTGCGCCCCGGTGTTGATCGGGTCAGCGATGATCTTCACGGGTTTGTTCAGATCGAGCGGCGGGGCAATCGAGCCATCACTGCTGCGCACCTTGAGCACACGCAGTTGTTCCTGCAGGGCCTTCGCTTCCGGAGAGAGTTTTGCGTCAGGCTCCTTCGTGATCATCTGATTGAGCACCTCGGCCAAACGGGTGGCATCGGCGCGCTTCAAAGGGATGATCAGAACTTCTGCCTCGGCATAGGCTGGTGCCTGATCGAGTGTCTTCACGACCTTGTCGATTTCATCGAACAGTTTCATGCGCGCCGTGACAATCACCGTGCGGGTACGATCATCCGCTTGCACATTGATACGCTCGTTGTTCGCCCGCGCCAGTTGATTGAGCATCTGCTGAAGCAGCGGACGTACCTTGGTGGGAATGGCGTTTTCCAACGGATAAACACGGAACTCAGGCCCGGCGGCTACTTCCGGGGTATCCAACTGCGCGATCAATTGCGTCACTTGCTCCAGCTTCGTTTTGGTGCCGATGACCACCAGGGCATCGCTGTCGCGCACGAGGCTCACGTACAAACGATCCTGCGGGCCCTTGCCCCGTCCCGAAGCCCAGAACGCATGATTCAACGCCTGCTGCACGCGCTGGTTGGGTGCGTGCTTGAGGGTGAACACGCGCATCTCCATCTTCGCTTCGCCGGCACGAACATCAAGCTGCTTCACCAGTTCGGTGATGGTGGCGAAGTCTTCATCGTTGGCATTGATCAACAGGGCGCGTTGCTGGGCAAGCACACTGGTTTGCACGCGCTGGCGTGCGCCGGGGTGTTTGCTGCCGCTGTCTTTGGGTTGTCCATGCTGCGTGGGGTTAAACAGACGCTGAATGGCCGTATCCACTTCTGTCGGGTCGGCGTGTTCCAGGCTGATGATGCGCGACACACCGCGCGCGGGGGTCATCTGATCCAACTGCGCCAACAGTTCGGCGATGCGATCGTGATCGTCGGCCGAAGCACTGATGACCAGCGTGTTGCTGCCGGCCTCGGCGCTGATGCGCATGGGCTGGGTGGTCTTCTTCGCGTTCTGGTCGGCAGCGATCGTTTCTGATACCACGGCGGCAAGACTCCACGCATCACCATGACGAATGGGGTACACCTTGACGGTGGCTCCCTCGCTGGCACGTGCGCTGTCCAGGTCGCGAATGACTTGCGCGAGTAGTGGGTGCTGATCGGATGGTGCGGCCACCACAATCACCTTGCCTGGTTCGTCACCGGTGATGCGAATGCTGGTCGCCTTGCCGGCAGGCGTTTTCTTCGCCACGACATCATTCAGTGTTTTCACCATGACGGGCACATCGCCGTGCGCCACGGGGTACATCCGAATGATGGGCTGACTGGCAGCGGCGGCGGATTGATCCAGTTCCTGAACGAGCCGTTCGATGACACCCATGGCGTCGGCCGGCGCGGCCACGACAATGGCGTTGGTGCGCGGATTGGGGCTGATGCTGACCATCATGCTGGTATCGACTTGCGTCTTCCCATCGGCGATGCGCAATTTCACCAGTTGGCGAATGGTATCCACCCGCTGCCTGGCGGCGCGGCTGGTCTTCTTGCCGTTGGTCGAGGTGGCAGTGGAAAGCTGGAACAGTTCGCGCAGGTTGTCGGCAACTTCCTTCGCATCGGAGTTCAGCAGCGGGAACACGCGCACTTCACTGACCAGGGTGGTCACGGTGTCGAGCTGCGTGATCAGTTCGCCGATCATGTCCAGATCAGTCGGCTTGGCACGAACCAGAATGGTGCGGGTGCGCACATCGGGCACCGCCGAGATGGCCTGCGGTTTGGCTGAAGTTTTCGGCTGCTTCTTCGCGGTTTCTTCTTTCTTGCGGTTACGATCTTTGCGGTCGGACGATTCCGGCTCCGGCTGCGCTTTCGCCGCGGTACGACCGTTGAATAGCTGTTCCAGCAAGGATGCAATCGCGGCGGGGTCGGCGTGTTCCACTTTGAACAGGCGGAACTCATCTTCCACGCTGGTTACGCCGAACGACAGGCGATAGACAAGCGATTCGATCGCATCAAGATGTTTGCGTGTACCGCTGACCACGAGCGCGTTGGC
>JANQFT010000512.1 GCA_028277685.1 Phycisphaeraceae bacterium | reverse complement strand
GTTCGCCAACATCAGCAGTGTGGTGTGGGCGAACATCGGTGCCGCAGCGATGATCGCCAACATGAAGTCGGAAACATCAAATGCCTTCTTTGCCAGCACGCCGACGAAACCGGCTTCCACCAGCGTGCGGGCCACGGTGACGGTGGCGCTATTGATCAATTCCTGCCGATAAGTGTGCCGCGTCATCAGCGGCATGCTGGTGGGGCTGAAAGATGTGAGAAATCGCAGGAGCATCGTGGTGGGGGGAGATTTTACGTGAGGATCAGATCAGGCCAAAAAAAATCCTCCCGATGCCGGGAGGATTTCATGGTCTTCGGGTCATATGGTCACTATTCAACCGGGTAATAGCTCGAGCGGCTGGGGCGGTCCAGCAGCAGGATGCGCATCAGGTCATCGTTAATGCCACGCATGTTGTGGTAGCTGGTACGGGTGATCTGATTGTCGACCTGGCCTTGGGTCTGACCGTAGGTGACAAGATCGTCGGCGATGTCCGCACGCAGTTGATCGACATCCGAACGTGGGGAAGTGTCGCAACCGGCCATCAGACTCAGACCCACAACGAGTGCTGCCAGCAACAGGTTCGTACGCATAAGTCATCTACCTTTCAAAGGGTACGTCACGAATATAACCCTGCAGGACGTAAGCTGTCAACCGGTCGGGTGATGACGGATTCTGAATCGAATGATTGCGAAACCTGTACGCGACAGGTGGACGGATGGGGTATAATGTGTCGAACAAGTAAAAGAGATTGCTTCCCGTCTGCGGGGCTTGAGCACTTCGATGTTGACATTTGCTCGAACCTTTGAGGACCCCTAGGGAACGCTTCGGCGCCTGCGACGGCCAAGCCACCCACGAGTGGAAGGCCCGGACAAACTGCCCGCGTGCCCACGTATATTAGGGGTTCGAGCAAATCCATCGGCTCGGCGTTTGTGGACGGGGAGTAATCAGATCAAGCGGCCTGCTTATGCGGGCCGTTTTTTATGCGCGACCTCGATGTGCGGAATTGCTCATCGCCTGAATCACAAAGGGCGCAAAGACACGAAGGTACAGAGATGATTGCATGTGTTTTCGCGCATGCCATTCAAGGCTCATCTTGGTGTCTTGGTGTCTTTGTGCCCTTCGTGATGCTCGACACTTGGAACCACCAACTCCCGCGCGTAATATGTCGCCATGGCCGAGCTTCAACCATCCAGTCAGCCTGCCGGCAGGCCCACGCTCGATGAACTGGTCGAGAAGGTGCTTGGCAGCTATCAATCCGATCCGCGTATTCAGCACATTGATGCATCGTTCCTGCCCAGTCGCGATCGTGCAATCGATGTGCTTGATCGCTTGCGTGAATTGGTCTTTCCCGGCTTCTACGGACGTCAGAAGCTCACCAACGAGAACATTCGCGCGCATGTAAGCGATATGATCGAATCACTGCGTGTGGCTCTGGAACGTCAGGTAGAAGATGCCCTGCGTTATTCCGAAAACCTTCGTGATGAAGGTCGCGGCGATGCCTGCGAACAGTGCGCCACTAAGGCGAAAGAAATCACCGATGCGTTTTTCATGCGCTTGCCTGAAGTGCGTATCATCCTGGCGCTTGATGTGGAAGCCGCCTTCGCCGGTGACCCCGCAGCCACCAATACGGATGAAGCCGTGTTCTGCTATCCGGGCGTATATGCGGTGTTCGTTTATCGTGTCGCACATGAGTTGTTCAAGCTGGGCGTGCCGCTGCTGCCACGCATCTGGACGGAACATGCGCACGGCATGGTGGGTATCGACATTCACCCCGGGGCCACGATCGGACGTTCGTTCTTCATCGACCATGGCACTGGCGTGGTGATTGGCGAAACGGCAGAGATCGGTAGCCGCGTGAAGCTGTACCAGGGCGTGACGATTGGCGCGATGTCTTTCGCCAAAGATGAACGCGGCGAACTGATCCGCGGTACCAAGCGGCACCCCACCATTGAAGACGATGTGGTGATCTACGCCGGTGCTACCATCCTCGGCGGTAACACCATCGTGGGCAAAGGCAGCGTGATCGGTGCGAACGTGTTCCTCACGAAAAGCGTACCCCCTGGCCATCGTGTCACCATGAAGCCGCCCGAGTTGAAGTTCCGCTCAGCCGATGGCAACGGAATGCGTGGTCAGTAATGCCACATCGGCCGTTGTCTTTCTCAAATGATCCTTGATGCGATCAGCGTGTGCCGCGTCGTCGGCCAAAATGAACATGCCTGCGCCACTGCCGGTGATGTGCACGGTTTGTCCACACGCATCTGATAGTTGTTGACGCAGCGTGCGCAATCGTGACTGCACGGTCATGGCCGGCTCGGCGAGATCATTAAACGGCGCGGCACCGTCAATCACCGCTTGCACTGCCACCTCATCCACGATGGCATCGGAATTCAATTCGTCGAATGTGCGATACACCTTGCCGGTGGGGCAACCGAAGTCAGGCAGGATCAGCACCAGATGATGCGTGTGATTGACGGGAGCATCCACGACACCCTCGCCACGGCCGGTCACGATGGCTGAACCACCACTGAAGAAAAACGCCAGATCGCTGCCGAGTTGCATGGCCAGGTCGATCAGCGTCTCCCGCGGGAGTTGTAACGAGAATATTTCGTTCAACGCCCGCAACATTATCGCACCATCGCTCGAACCACCGGCCAGTCCGCCACCGACCGGGATGCGCTTGTTCAGTTTCACCTGTACGGGCAACTTGTGGCCGACGTATTGTTCGACCAACGCATGGCCACGCACGATCAGGTCTTTCTCGATCGGCCAGTCGATTTCACTTGGGCTGGGAGCGTTGTCCGCCCAGTCGATAGAGAAGGTGCTGGGTTGACCATTTTCCAGGGGTGTGATCCGCAGGTCATCATAAATG
>JANQFT010000510.1 GCA_028277685.1 Phycisphaeraceae bacterium | reverse complement strand
CAGCATCGTCATCTTCCGCCTGCCCGACGAAACCAACATGCTGATCTCCAATGCCAACATCCTGCTGAGTGACAATGGCATCGGCGTCAACAACGTGCTGTTCTTCACCGATCAGGAAAACACCGACAGCCATTTCAGTTTCAGCAATACCGTGATCGGCGGTGCGGCGTTCTGGTCGTTGGGCGGCATTGAAGATGGCAATATCGATAGCGGCAACATCAATATCTCCAACGCCCAAGGCTGCGTGCAACTGATCGCCGGCGAAGTGGACATGGATAACGTGCGATTCAACAACTGCGCGATTCCGGAACCGACAACGTTGTGCCTGCTCGCGGCGGGTGGATTAGCGCTCAGGCGGCGGCGTTTGTGATTACCCGCGCTGACGCGCGCGGTAAGCCAGCGGGCTGACACCCACTGCCGACTTCACTTCGCGACTGAGTTGCGAGGCATGGCCGAACCCGCAACGCACGGCGATTTCCGTGATGGAAAGTGTGGTGGTGGCCAGCAGACGTTTGGCTTTTTCCACGCGTTGGGCGCGCAGCACCTGGCCCGGGGTGCGGCCGAGTTCGGCGAGGAAACGGCGCTGCAACGTGCGCTCGCCGGCGGGTAAAGCATCAACCAGATCACCCACCGACAATCCCTCTTCCATGTGGTCTTCGATCATGCGCAGAGCCTGTTCGACCAACGGATCACGGTCGGCGCTGGGACGCGTGGATTCACGTGCCACGATGCCAAGCGGCTCGATGCGAATCGGTTCGCGCGGCAGTGATTTTCCCTGCATCAGTTTGTCCAGCAGTTCGGCAGCGCGGTAACCGCACTGTTCATGATCGTAGGCTACGCTCGACATCGGGGGTGTGCACAGATCGGCAATGGCGGAGCGATGGTTCGAGCCGAGCACAGCCACATCATGCGGCACGCGCAAGTCCGCACGACGACAGGCTTCGCACACCCACCAACCCAGTTCATCCTGCGCGGCGACCACGGCCACCGGTTTGGGTAAACCCACCAACCACGTGTGCAGTTCGGCGAGCAGTTCATGGGATGTGGTGGCAGCGATGGTACTGGTGATTAGCTTGCGGCGTTGTTCACGGAGGTGATGCCTCAGTGCATCGCGCCGCATGCGTGGACCGCGCGTGCCCGCACCGCCCTGCAGCACCATGGCGATGGTCGTGCGGCCGATGCTGGAAAAGTGTTCATCCACCAACCGCGCCCAGGCAACAGGGTCGGTGAACACTTTCGCCTGTTCGGGCAACTCGGATGTACTCCAGATGCTGATGCAGGGTATGCCGCGCTTATACAGGGACAGGGCATTGTGGCCAATTGTTCCCAGACAACCATCGATCTGGTCGGGGGTGGCTATCTCTTTCCAACGGTCACCCAGCATGCCGGTGGGCACCAGTTGCCAGCGGCCACGCTCACTGGCGTAACGGTGAATGCCATGCACCACGGCATCGCGATCGCGGGCGCCGAGATCAAGATCGAGTAGTACGCGGGGTTGCATAGGGACTATTACCAAGCATTTGGCGGAATATGTCAAGATGATGACTGATCCAGTCATTCGCCGCAGCGTGCAGGTGGTACTTTTCTTTTAACCGGGGACAAAGAGACAGGGCGCTGACCGAAAGAAGGAACACGAAACTGCTACTCATTGGAGGTAAGCCACAGATGACACGCCTGCTCGCATCCTTGGCCCTGATGATGACGGTGGGACTCACCGCCGCACAGGGGATGGTGATCCAGATCGACTTCAACGAAGCCACCGTAGCACCCGGTGCTGACTGGCACACGCTGGATACTCCCAGCGTCACGGCTGTCGAACTCAACGACACCACGGGCTCAGCCAGCGGCATCAGCATCGCGCTCGACTCGGGGTTTCAGGATTCCAGTTCGACCGGTCACTCCGGCGCATACAACGGAACCAGTTGGCACCCCACGTCGGGCGACTACTTCTTTGTGCGGTCGTCGTCGAACGGCGGGCTGACCACCGGCACCATCACCCTCACCGGCCTGAATGATGCCTACACGTATGACTTTGCCATGATCGCCAGCGCGAGTAGTTCCACGTATCCCCGCTCTGCGGACTACCGGGTGAACGGCAGCTTCGGCGATGGACTCAGTCCGCTCAACGGTGATGAGTACGATTCTCACACCGATGGTTTCGACAATGCCCGCGTCATGTCCTGGACGGGCATGACCTCCACCAGCGGTCAGATCACAATCACCGTGACCCGCACCGGTGGTACCAGTGGCTCCACCGCCATGCTCAACGCCATGACGATCACTGAAGTGATTCCTGAACCGGCCTCGCTCGTACTGGCAGCAGGCGGACTGCTTTTGCTGCGTCGTCAGCGCTGAGCTGATACGCGACGGATTCAACACCTGTCGCACATGAGATTGATCCTCCACTGGCGGAACGGGCGCAAGGCGCGCGTTCCGCCTTATTACTGTTCACACACCACGCTTCGATTCCCTTGATGGAGTGCCTCGCATTCTGCCTTGATCGTTTATCATGAGCACCATGACCCACCCCAACGTGCAAGCGCCTCAAGTGATCGACCCCCTTCCCTTCGCCGGCGGCTGCCGCGGCATCTGGCATGGCCAGTCGCAGGACAACCTGCCAAACGGTTTCACCTACAAGTACAGCGGTGGTCTTGCCACTTATCCGCAGCAACACAGCCCCATCGCTATCTATGCAGAAGCAGTAAACAAGACGTTTTTCGTCTACGGCGGGACTGCCGGCAACGTGCATGAGAACAAAGCAAATAACACATTGCAGATTCACATCGCGGTGTTCGATCATGAGACGAACATGGTCAGTCAGCCGCGTGTGCTGCTGGATCGACGCGAGGCATGGCACCATACCGATGCCCACGAGAACCCCACGCTGGTGATCGATGATGATGGTTACCTTTACGTGTTCGTGAATACGCACGGGCCATCGAACGTCGCCAACCGCAATGGTGCGAGCGGCGCGGCATCTTACATTTTCAAATCGCTCCAACCTTACGACATCACCGGGTTCGAACAGATCATCGGCAGCAACCCACTCACAGCGGATGACGCAGACACCGGCGGCACCAACTTCTCGTATTCCAATCCGTACTGGATCACCGGTGAGGGCATGCTGTTTATGCACACGAAGTACGTGTCGTGGGGCGGGCGCATGCTGGGTTGGCTGACCGGCACCCCCAACACCGACCAACCAAGCGGCTTCGCCTGGAACGAACGACAGATGTTGGTTCAGGTGGAGAAAGGTCATTACCAATCGAGTGCGTTGCACCCCGACGGCCGCACGATAGGTACAGCCTTCAACGTTCATCCGAAGGGCGAAACGATGGCCGACTCCGACCGCGACGGTTTGGACAGCCGCACCAATCTGTACTACGCACAAACCGTAGGCCTCACCGGCAAGTGGACCACCGTCGACGACCAACCCATCACCCCCGGCGCCACCACGCGCGATGCCATGCGCCTCATGCTCGTGCGCGACTACGCCGCGGAGAACAAACTCGTCTACCTGAAGAGCACGCAGTTCGATCTGGCCGGCAATCCGATTCTCGTTTACCTGACCAGTCACGATTACCGTCCCGGTCAAGGCGGACCGCACACATTGCACACCGCACACTGGCAAGGCGGCGCTTGGGTGTTCCGTGACATCACCACCTGCGATCACAATTACGACTACGGCTCGCTGTTGGTCGACCCAACCGAAGATGGCGGTGAAGTATGGCGGCTGGTCGCACCCCTCGGCCCAGGACCACAACCAAACTACACCGGCGGTGAAATGCAGGTGTGGGCCAGTACCGATCAAGGTGCTTCATGGAACATGCAGCACACCTTCGGCGAACTAGGCCCGTACAACCACACTTACGCCCGTACGGTGTTGCATGGTCATGATGACTTCGCCCTGCTGTGGGCAGATGGCGATCCATCGCAAGTGTCACCCTCTTCGCTGTATTTCACCAACCGCACTGCAACGAAAGTGTTCCGCATGCCTTACGTGTTTGATGCCGATTGGACATTGCCCGAGTTGGTGTATGAAGCATGACCGCCTGATGGGCATCGCCCCCATCGCCTCACTGCCAAAAATTCTGCCTGATGGCTAGGCTTTATTTCAAGCCATATGGGCTGCTGCCTTGCCATGCAGGCTGTATAAGGGATTTACACTGAACCGGCGGTCATGACGAGCATGCCTGGTAGGCCCATTCATGGCCATCTGCCAGAAATCGCCTATTACACCAACGGATTCATTAATTGATATTAAGTTGAAAATCGGCTTGTTTGTGCTTTTTCCAGGCTGTACCTTATCGTTAAGTTTATCGATAAGGTGAATCATGCCGGCAACACTTCAAGACATTGCGTCGCGGATCGGGGTAAGCCGTATGACGGTCTCGGAAGTTCTGCGCGACCGCGGGTCGTACAAGCCGGAGACGGTGGCCGCCATTCGCCAGGCGGCGGCCGAACTCGGTTACCGCCCCAATGCCCAGGCCCGCGCGATGAAAGCCAAACGCACCGGACTGATCGGCATCGTGCTGCCAAACTCCCCGCTACCGCATAAGCAGATGTCGCAGATGAGCGCCATGGAAACCGTGCTCGGCCTCAACCAGACGTTGGACGATGCCGGCTACGTCAGCACCCTGGTACCCGTGACTGATCTACCCGGGGCGGATCGGTCACCCTCCAGGGTATTCACCGAGCGCATGCTCGACGCCATGGTCATCATCGGGCGCATTCCCCCTGAGGCGGGCGTGGCGTTTGATGAATTGACCGAGCCGCGCATCTGGTGCGACAGCGATGTGTGGCAACCCACAGGATGTATTCGTCGCGATGAAAGCGCTGCCGCAGTGTCGATCGGTCAGCATCTTCACGAGGTGGGCTACCGCAAATGGGTTTGGCTCGATACGCAAAGCTCCCACTACAGTTGGCAAGCGCGGCGCGATAGCATTGAACAGGTCGCCAATCAGGTCGGCGTGGATTTGAAGACTGTCACCACACCGCCGGTGCACTATGGCGATGTGCCGAATTGGCTAACCGATTTATCTTTGTCCCCCGACGTCGCGGTGATTGCTGCAGGCGGCTACACCGCCACGAGTATTGCCGGGCAGGCGGCCATGTTGGGCTACACCATCGGACGTGATTTCGGCCTGGCAACGTGTGAAGGTGTTTACGCCATCCAACGCACCATCCCGCAAATCACGCAAGTGCCTTTCTTTCGATATTCCATGGGTGAAGCTGCCGCCAGGATGCTATGCGATCTGTTGGCCCAACCCAATCATGCGCCCGAATCGAAGCTACAGAAACACAATCTCGTTGTCGGCACAACAACCCCCGGACCAAACAGCAACTAAGTAGAGAGCCGGTCTCTTACGAGCACCGGAGGAAACAATCATCGCATTCAACTGCACGAGGAGATCTGAAATGAGACACATTCTGTATTCCCTACTGATCGTGATGGCATGCACAGCAATCACCCATGCCGCCCCCATTGCCGTGACCAATGCAAGTTTTGAATCAGGCCTGACAGGCTGGACCGTGTACAGCGATGGCAATCTGAACAGCAACGGCGTTCAAGTACGTGATGACAAAGGGACGACCGACGGCACCAACGCCCTTTGGGCTGATGGCTACAAAACCGACGGCACCGACAGCGATATCACCGGGGCCGGCGTGGCGCAAACCATTGGTACCGTCACGCAAGCAGGCGACATCTACATCCTGACCTACGATTACTGGAAGAAGTGGAAGCACGATCCCATCGAGTTCAATGCTGAAATATTGATTGAAGGTGTGCAGGCTTCTATCACCACGCAGGTTCATACTGATCCGCGCGACGTGGGGAACTTCAAGACCATTTCCGTCAGTTACACCACGGTCGCCGGCGATGTCGGCAAGTCGATCGATATTCGATTGCTCGCGCACCGTGCTCACGCCGGCTCTCCCCCACAACCAGCCTTCGACAACGTTCGGGTGGATTATGTCGGTGTGCCCGAGCCGGCCAGCATGACCCTGGGCGTGACGGCATGTGCATGGATGTGCCGCCGTAAGCGATGAAACTTGCGGCTGATGTGGTCGATGTGATCCATAGAAATACCATTGCGATGACCAGACGCATCGTGATGGTTTAACCAGCGTGCTTTCAGGTGACTGACATGCAGAATTCACGCACATCGAAGGCTTTCACGCTGGTGGAACTTCTGGTGGTCGTGGCCATCATTGCCCTGTTGATTTCCATCCTGCTGCCGGCTCTTGGTAAAGCGCAACAGATCGCGCGTGAAGTTGTCTGTCGCAGCAATCTGCATCAGGTTGGTATATCGATCAGCATGTACACCGCAGAATTTCGGGGGGACTACCCGCAACACTTTGTTCAGTTCATCAACCAGGACCAACGGCTCATGGCTCCCCTGCATACCCGCTATGCACGCTTTGGCGGCACATCCGCAGCGTTCGACCCCAAGGTCAGGCGCACGCCAGTTTCCCTGGGTCTGCTGGTACAGCAGGTAATGACCGATACCGCGAAGATCTTTTACTGCCCTGCACAAACCGTCGAGAAACACATGTTCGATCTGTACGATCAGGACCCGTGGACCGGTGGCGTTCAAGGCAACACCGACAGTTTCACCGGCCTGATCTACAACCCAAGTGTTCGACTGGACTCCGGCAAGTGGGTGCTCCAGAAAACCAATGCGGCGCACCGCACCGACCTGCCAAGCGTACTGGCGATGGATCTGTTACCGTCCAGCGTTGATGCCATGTCACACGGGCCTGCCTGGAACGTACTGCATGACGATATGAGCGCGATCATTTACAAATCAGAGACTGCCATGGACATCGTGGCGTCCAAACCGAAATGGGCACAATCCGGCGCCATGGTACAGTTCAACACGGCGTTGGACCATTTGTTAGGTCGCTAAGCGACAGGCCACCAGTGATCGCCACGCATCAAAAGTGAATAGTGGGTCAGTTTGAATTCTACGAGCCGCGACTGTGAAGGAGCGGTCTTCGGACCGTAGGAAATACCGCCATCTTCGTGCGGTTGAGCCGACCGCTACCTCACGGGCGCGGTTCGTTGAGTCCGGTCGGTTCAAACTGACCCACTACCCAAAACCACACTTGCCCCCAGGCAGATGAAGTTGTACACTGGAAATAGGTTAAACGTTTGAAATAGCATGAATCTCCATTATTGGTCATCACCATGCCCGCCACGCTTCATGAAGTTGCGGCCAAAGCGAATGTCTCCTACGCCACGGTATCGCTTGCACTCAGCGGGAAAGGTCGCTTGTCGGACAAAACTCGTGAACGCGTAAAGCATATTGCCCGCGAAATGGGTTACCGACCGAACAGCGCCGCACGCGCAACCCAATCGGGCCGATTCAATGCCGCAGCGCTGATTCTACCTGCCGAGCGAGGCTGGTTTGCACCTGGATGGTTACTGGAAAGCATACACGGCGCCTTGGATGCACGGCAGATGCATCTGGTACTGTCCAAGCTTCCCAGCAAGAAAATCACCGGCTCGAACGAATTACCACATGCCCTGCGCTACCTGGCTGCCGACGGCATGCTCATGCTGAACGCGGGCAACCTCGGACAGCGCGCGGGAAAAGAGTTGACTCAGGCCGGCTCACCGATCATCTGGCTGAACGAGAAACTCGAATCCGATTGCGTGCATCCTGATGATGTTCAAGCAGGCCACGCAGCCACGCAACGGTTGGTCGAGCTTGGCCATCAACGCATCACCTTGTTGCGGTACAAAGACGAAACGAACGACTCAATCCACTACAGCAGCCCCGATCGCCAACAGGGCTATTCCCAGGTGATGCGTCAGGCCGGCCTTACCCCTGATGTGTGTGAAATCGAATACACACCCATGCAGTATCGAGGTTTTCGCGCCCAAGGCGATCACCGATTGGACCATCTGCATGCACTATTGCGCGGGAAAGATCGCCCCACTGCGATTGTGGCATGCGGCCAAAACGAAGCCATCGCGATACACGCGGCCACTGCGGCCCTGGGCATGAAGCTGGGCACCGATCTTTCCCTGATCGTCACGGGCTGGGGATACCTGGATGTCTCAGGTTTGCCGATCAACTGTTGCAGTGTGAACGCAGATGAACTTGGCCAGGTGGCGGTGCAAATGCTGTGTGACAAACTCCATGATCCCAGCAAGCCACTTCCACCACGCACGGTCGAACATTGCTGGTTTGACGGATTGACTGTCGGTGCGCCTGCCAGCCCTTGAAGCTGAGCACACATCTGGTCGCGGAGGAAACAAATCATGCGTCGGAATGCTTTCACGCTTGTGGAACTATTGGTGGTGGTTGCCATCATCGCGTTGCTAATTTCCATTTTGCTGCCTGCGTTGAACAAGGCCAAAGCTGTCGCAACCAGCATCAGTTGCCTGTCGAACCTGCGGCAGATCAGCCTGTGGGCCCGTGAATACGCCGCCGAAAACGCTCAAACACTGCCTTCATCCGGCTGGTGGAGCAGCGGCAGCCCGAACACCGGGACACGCACCGGCTACTACGAACTGTCCGGTACATCGTGGTTTGCCAAAGTGCCCAGTCCGATGCGCGTGAGCATGGGCGATTCACGCATCAAGAAAGGGCCACAGTGGGGTCGCGAGGTCGGCCCGCATACCATGCTCCACTGCCCGCTGTTCAGCAAGACACTGCCGCGCCGCGTGTTTCAGGGCGTTGAGCGCGACTACGCCCTCAACGGCTTCCTCGGTGGCAGCTACGCCTACTGGCTGAGCGGCAAACCCCATCATCCTTCAAGCAAGCCGAAAGCCGGCCAGCTCAAGACGACGCTGCTGCACAGTCGCGTGGCCTGGTTCGGGCCTGTCGCGCTTCAGTCGTATCATGGCCCGAGTCTCGCCTGGTACACGTACAACAGTATGGACATCGATAATAACTGGCATCACCCCTGGATGTGGAAACAGGATCCGGCCAAGCGATCCGGCGATCTGGAAGGTCATCCCGGTGATACCGCCAACTACGTCTTCGGCGACGGTCACGCCAGCAACCTCAGCCGCGCCGAAGTACCCACCAGCGGCGACGCCGCCAACACCTTCTTTGGACGGAACTGGAAAAACTAGCTCAAGCTTTTCGTCAGAAGTACCGCACCCGCGGCGGGGTCAAACCCGTCACCTGATAATAGATCCACCCGACGATGGCCCAGAGTAATCCGGCCGTCACTTCGCCGGAGATCAGGCCGATCATCAACGGCACGGCGCGATGATATGCCGTCGCCCCACCCAAACGCATCACCGCTACCTTCGCTGCCCAACCCAACAACAGGCTGAAGCTCACCCACGCCACTGTCCACGTGCCCATGACCACCAGCATCAACGGATGCAGTGGCCACCACGGGAAACGCAACCGGCCAAACGCCAACCCCAACACCAAGACCAAACCGATCACGGCGGGCAAGATCGCACCGGCTGCAGGTTTGATATTCAACAATCGTTCCGCGCCTTCGCTCTGCACCGCAGAGGGCAGTGTGCCCTGTGCCGTCGCTTCACTCACCGCACGTGAAACCGTATCGAACACAGTCCGTGGTGCGCCTCGTGTGGCATGACCACCGCCCATGCTCACCAACCCATGCTCGAACTGCAGACCAAGCGTCACCACCGCCATGATCACCATGCCGCCCACCAATGCCACGCCCGATGCCATCGTCATCCGCCCGGTTGACCGATCGGTCCCCCGCTTGGCTTCACCACCCTCATCACCATCGGGGCTGTCTCCCAGCTTCAGGGCATTGATGAAGAACGGCCCTGCCGCCTCGCGTGCGTTTCCGCCCAACATCTGCACCGCAATCACCAGCAACACCACCGTGGTTGGGCCGAGTGCCTCGAAGCCCACCGCACCAAAGATACACGCCAACACGCTGATGGACATCTGGAAGAAGTACATCCCCGTTTCCGCGATCACCCGCGCCATCACCAACTGCATCAGCAACACCAGCCCGATCAGCGCTAACGCAACCAGCCAAGGCAATCCCGCCGTGCCCAACAACCACACCGCACCCGCCACGCAAACGCCCATCAACCGAGCCGCCCAGATCGACGCCCCACTCGCACCGCCCCACCGCATGCCGATCGTTCCCACTGCCACCGACAGGTAATACCGCCGCCCCTGATAAAGGATGATCAACAGCAAACCCAGACACGCGCCGCCGCGCACCCACGCCATGCGATCGGCATGCGGCACGCCGGATTCCATCGAAACACCCGCCGCTAACAACGCACCCGTGACCAACACGAACAGGTAATGCGAAATGCCCATGCTGAACGACACCACCGCCGGCACCATGAAGGCAATCGCAATCGCACTGAACCGAACACGTGGCGTGAACGTGGCAAAACTCCACTGGGTACGTGATGCATTCGGCGCAATCTCTTTCAGTGGGT
>JANQFT010000507.1 GCA_028277685.1 Phycisphaeraceae bacterium | reverse complement strand
CTCCCCACTGCACCTGTTCATCACTCAACTTCTTCCCCGTGGTGTGAAACACTTCCAGCGCCCGCACCAATCGTTTGCGGTCGTTGGGGTGAATACGTTTGGCGGATAGTTCATCCACCTGCTGCAGGCGTTCATGCAATTCACCGGTGGGTACGTCCTCGAGTGATTTACGAAACGCCTCGTCACCTGGAGGGCCATCAAACATGCCTTCCAGTAATGCTTTGATATACAGGTTCGTACCGCCCACCACCACGGGCAGTTTGCCGCGGCGATGCAGTTCCACGATCGCGCCTTCACATCGCTGCAACCAGTTGGCGGCGGTAAACGGTTCGGTCGGTTCAACGATATCAATCAACCAGTGCGGCACGGCCTCGAGTTGCTTGCGCGTAGGCTTGGCGGTGCCGGCGTTCAGGTGGCGATACACCTGCATCGAGTCCGCCCCGATGATCTCCCCATCGCATGCCTGCGCGATGCCCACCGCCAGGTCGCTCTTGCCGCCTGCGGTTGGGCCGAGGATGATGACAATCCGTTGTTGTTGTGCTGATTCAACCATCACGCGGAGCGTACCACATGACCACCGCGGCGAACAATGATCCGATTCGGCTTGCCGTGCTGACCGGGGGCCATCCGTATGATGTACCCGCCTTCACGCAGATGCTGCGCAACCTTCCGGGGGAGGGTGTCGATGCTTATCTGCAGGATGTGAGCGACTTCGCGGCGAACGTGAACGGATCGGCTGATACCTACGATGTGGTGATGCTCTACACCATGTATCGTTTCGCGCCGGCCGATGACTTGCCGTGGTACCACCGCAATGTGCTTGAAGCGCTTGAACAGCTTGGCGAATCCACGCGCGGCATCTTCGTATTGCATCATTCGCTGTACGCATTTCCCGATTGGCCGGTGTTCGATGAACTGGTGGGATTGACCAACCGCGTGGACAACGGGGTGGACATGGATCAACAGGTTCACACGCACGTTGCCGCCGATCATCCCGTTACGAAAGGTCTGTCCGGCTGGACGATGACCGATGAAACCTACAACCTGCCTGCCGCTTCACCCGATGATGGCAACATGATTCTGCTGACCACCGAACATCCCAAGTGCATGGCCACGCTGTGCTGGACGCGCCACTTCGGGAAGGCACCGGTGATCTGTTACCAGTCCGGCCACGATGGGAGGGTTTACGCGAACGCCAATTTCCAGCGGGTGATAGCGAATGGAACAGCCTATCTTGCTGGTCAGTGAAGAAAGTTGACGGGATGGTTTGGCACAAAAATATCCAGTGCATCCTGTTCATCCTGTCAACTCCTCTCCCCGTGTTTGACCTGCATCAAGGCGGCGCTACTGTGCATAACCGATGATGTACGTACGGGCGTGCTGGCAGGAGTTACCACTATGAGCGAAAGCATCCACGGTCACGAAATCATGCAACTGGTCCACGAAGCGAACCCCCCGCTAAGCGTGCAAGCCTTACGCGATGAAGCCGCAAAACGTTGGGGTGAAGATGCCACTTTCCACGCCTGCGCCGGCGGAGGCATGGACCTCGACGGCATTCTGCAATTCCTCGCCTCACGCGGCAAGGTGCTCGAGGTCGATGGCGTGTTGCGCACCAACATCGGACAGATGTGCGATCACGAGTGAGCGTTATGCCATCGCCGGCGCATTGCGCTGCTGTTGTGCTTCTTCGATAAATACCAGCATGTTCTCCAGCGATACATCGCTTTCCACCGCGTGCGATGGTGAAAGGATGTACCCGCCTGGTCGGCCGCGCTCGATCAACCTTCGCGTTTCGGCGCGCACATCATCCACCGTGCCGTAGGGCAACGTTTTCTGCGTACTCAGTCCGCCCCAGAATGCCAGCTTTCCGCGATACGCATCCAGCAGTGCATGAATATCCATCACTTCCGGCTGGAACGGATTGAAGCAGTTCAGTCCGAGGTCGATCAGGTCATCGAACAATTCGTCCACATCGCCGCAGGAGTGGATGAACACCTGCTTACCCGCGGCTCGGACTTCGCTGTACATCCGTTTCAGTTGCGGGGCGATGAACTGTTTCCAGTTTTCGTAGCCCATGATCAGGCCGTGCTGCTGGCCCCAGTCGTCGCCGAAGTAGACCGCATCGATGTCGAATTCGAGGGCCTTGCGCACCTGCTGCAGGTTGTAGTCGGCGATGGTAGTCAGCAGATCATGCACAAACTGTGGGTGCTCGATCATGTCGATCAGCAGGTTTTCCATGCCGCGCAGGGTCCATGCGCGTTCAAACAAACTGAATCCGATGCAGAACACGCGATAACGTTGGTGGTGTTTTTCCAGCTGTGTGGGAATGTCATCGAAGAAGCGCGGGTCCAATGGATCCGGCATGTCGTAACCGGACATGGTCGGCTCAGGCAGGCAGCAATTGGTCACCATGCCGATGTCCTTATCGATGGTGCGGTCCCACACCACGCCGAACACATCGCGCCGTTGGTCGTTGCCAAGTTCTTCGAAGAACCCGATCGCACTGCCCAGTTCGATCAGGTGATTGTTCAACGCGGTCACCAGATCATCGGTGCCGTAGTGTCCGATGAGAAGTGCTTCCGCTTCTTCGGTGAACCGGAAACTCCACGGCACATACGGCGGCTGCTGGCCGGCCAACACCTGCTTCACCACTTCGCGCGGGGTCATCTTTGATGCTCCAAATTTTTTTGTGTGTTGTTACTCATCGCTGACCACCTTCACCATCACTTTCCGCGTACGCGGGCCGTCGAACTCACAGAAGAAAATGCCTTGCCACGTGCCCAACACCAGTTGGCCACCTTCGATGAACACGGTTGCGCTTGAACCCATCATTGATGCCTTCACGTGCGACGCGGTGTTGCCTTCGGCATGTCGATAGAACGGTTGATCCCACGGCACCATCTGATCAAGCTGCGCGATCATGTCCGTCACCACATCCGGATCGGCGTTTTCGTTGATCGTCACCCCGGCTGTGGTGTGTGGCACATAGATGATCACGTGGCCATCTTTCACGCCGGCTTCACTGACAAGTCGTTGCACTTGATGGGTGATGGCCATGAACTGATCGCGACGATCGGTCTGAACGGATAGGGAGTACATGATAATTACGCCTCGTATGTTATATATGCGATGAAATATTGCAATATTGGGCTTGCACGAAGTTGCTCGTCACCTATCTCGTCGAATAACCATCACCACCCATGGTAGTTGATGCTGGTGTGTTTAACCCGTAAATTACCTGCTCCAACCCACCCAGAACCCCCGTTTCCGGAGCTTGAAATATGGCCAAGATGACGATCGCAGATGTGGATGTTGCCGGCAAAACCGTGCTCATGCGCGTGGATTTTAATGTCCCCCTTGATGACAACCAGCAGATCACTGACGACCGCCGCATCGAAATGGCCCTGCCTTCGATCAACAGCGTGATCGACCGTGGCGGCAAGCTCATCCTCATGAGCCACCTCGGTCGCCCGGGCGGAGACGGCTACGAAGCCAAGTTCAGCCTTGCTCCCGCGGCTGCATGTCTCGGCGAGAAGATCGGCAAAACCGTCGCCCTCGGTGCGGATGTGCCCAACAGCGATGATGCCA
>JANQFT010000450.1 GCA_028277685.1 Phycisphaeraceae bacterium | reverse complement strand
TTTCAACGCCGGCTCATCGGTCGCGACCAGCACGCAGACGGCACAGGCGCTGATGGTGACGCAAGTCGCAGCCGCGGCCGGCGCGCTGACGTGGATCATTCTCGAAGGCATTCTGCACGGCAAATCCACATCACTTGGTTTGTGCTCGGGTATTCTGGCGGGCCTGGTGGCGATCACCCCTGCCGCCGGTGATGTGACGCCTGATGGCGCACTGGTGCTTGGTGCGGTGGCTTCGGTCATCTGCTACCTGGCGATCCTGCTGAAAAACCGTTTGGGTTACGATGATTCGCTGGACGTGTTCGGCATCCACGGGGCTGCGGGGATCGTCGGGGCGCTCGGGTTGGTGCTGTTCATCCGCGAAGCGTGGACCGACACCGCGATGGTGGCCGGCGTGGAAACCGAAGTCGCGCGCGATGCGATGACGCAGCTCTGGTACCAGGTGAAGGGCGTTGCGGTGAGTATCGCTTTCGCTTCGGTGATCACTCTGGTGCTGATCGCTGCCATCGACAAGTTGATCGGCCTGCGTCTGGATGAGAAGGACGAAATGGCCGGCATGGACCACGCCCTCCACGGCGAGCACGGCTACGGCCTGCTGAACCTGAACTGAACGTAGAAGGATCTGAACCACCAAGGCACCAAGTTCACCAAGGAAGACCTGAGGATGTCACAACCAAACATCGCATCTGTTCTTGGTGTCCTTGGTGCCTTGGTGGTTAATCTCAGCAGAGCCTCAGAGCGGCAGAGGTCAGCCCACTGATCTCTGACCGCTGAAGCTCTGATCTCTGACCTCTGACTACTGGAGAACAACCATGGCGATGAAACTCGTATCCGCCATCATTCAGCCGAACAAGCTCGACGAAGTGCGCGATGCACTGACCAAAGCCGAGATCTTCCGCATCACCGTCAGCCGTTGCACCGGACGTGGCCGCGACCACGAAACCGATCTGTACCGCGGGGCCGAAGTCGTGCCCGAACTGTTGCCGAAGGTCCGCATCGACATCGCCTGCAGCGATGAAGCATGGGCCCAGAAAGCGATCGACACCATCGTGCTGGCCGCCCGCCACAACGGCGGCGAGATCGGTGATGGCAAAGTGTTCGTCACCCCGCTCGAACAATGCATCCGCATCCGCACCGGTGAAGACGGCAGCGATGCCATCTGAACGACCGTGATCAACTTCAATCACCACGCACACCTTGCTCCATCGGGGCAAGGTGTGTTTTTGTTCCCTGTCCGCCGTAGCCTGTCTGGCTGCTGGTATGCGACATTCGGTGCTGGGTCAGTTTGAATTCAAAGGAACCGAGGGTCGTGTTTCAGTTTGAATCGAACGGTAGTGGGTCATTTTGCACCCACTGTCCTCCACGCGCCGCGTCCGTGAGGTAACGGTCGACACAACCGCACGAAGATGGCGGCATTTTCTGCGGTCCGAAGACCGCTCCTTCACAGTCGCGGCTCGTGGAATTCAAACGGAACCACTACCAATCGAACGGCCCACAACGAAAATTATTGACAAACGGGCTCCAAGATGTATTGTGTACGTACACAAATTGTTTACGTACACAGTTTGCCGTACTGAGAAAACGGATTGATGACCAAAACCCCAGCCACGTTGCAGCGCATCGCCGATGAGGCGGGCGTGTCTTACATGACCGTCGCCCGGGTGTTGCGTGGCGAAACACGTGGGGCGTTTCCGGCGGCGGCTGAGCGGGCGAGGAAAATTCGCCGCATTGCAGATCGACTGAATTACAAACCCAACAGCGCCGCCCGAGCGACGGTGACCGGACGGTTCGGCACCATCGGCGTCTTGTTGAAACACAACCAGACGTTCCTGCCACCTCAATTACTGCAAGGCACCAACGCGGCACTGCACAAACACCAGATGCAGGCAACGCTGGCGCACATGCCCCAGGCCGACCTGACCGATGAAACCTGCCTGCCGCGTGTGTTCCGCGAACTTACCGTGGATGGCCTGCTCATCAACTTCATGAGCTTCAGCGACCAGACCACCACACAACTGCTTGACGCACATCGGCTACCGGCCGTGTGGGTGAATCAGAAGCATCACTTCGATTGCGCGTACATCAATGAGTATTCCGCCGCGTATGAGATAACCGAGCACCTGATCGCGTTGGGTCACCGGCGCATCGCCCGGGCCATCCGAAAGACGCCCGAACACATCGAGGAACCGACGCACCATTCGATTCCCGATCGCCTGGCCGGCTGCGAGAAGGCCATGCAAGACGCGGGCCTGGTGGCCCAATCACCCATCCATGCCTTCGAGCCACCCGAACCTGATTGTCAACCGGCGCGGGAGCGCTTCGACCAGGCGCTGGCCATATTGGACAGCCCCGAACGACCGACGGCAATCGTATGCCTCAACACCCACCAGGCAATTCCGCTAGCGCGGGCGGCGGCGTGGCTGCAACTGCGCGTGCCGGAGGATTTGTGCATCGTCACATTCTCTGCGGGTGATCGCAACAGCGGATGGGACATGGAAATCATCGATGTGCAAATCCCCATGCACGCTGTGGGTCAGGCCAGCGTGGAAGTGCTGATGAAGAAGCTGGCTGCGCCGCATGAACACATCGAGCCGCGGCAGGTCGACTATGAGCCAGTAGGTGAACGATACGGCCGCCCGCTTGTGGGGCCGGCCTCACCATAGCGGAACAACCAACCCATCTACTTTTGGAGGATTAATGACATGGCGGAAGCACACATCACAACCAAGGGAGACAGAATCATGCACATGCAGCAGTTCATGATGGTCGGCTTGATCGCGGTAACTTTTGCGTTTACGGCGAAGGCCGACTTCGTCGTGCAACCCACCGGCGCCACCCAGGATGCATCATTCCAGCCCACCCGCACCGGCCTGAAGACCATCAACGGCAGTGGGCTCAGCGATGCGTCGATCGTGGAAACCGGCGATGAAGAACCTGTCACCTGGCCGACACACAATGACTTCTACGAGGACGAGTGGTGGCAAGGCAACAACGCGAACAATGCCGACGCCTGGTTGCGTCTGGAGTTGGATGATTCATATCTGCTGACCGGGTTGTATCTGTGGAATGATGCCAACACGCCCGGCGGTGGCCGCGCAATCAAAGACTTCGACATCAAGGTTTCGAACGATGTGGTCGAGCCGATCGATTGGTCAACCGTGGCCGTGCTGGACAGCTTCACCGCGGCGAACACGCCTTCGGGCGTGGCCAACGTGGTGGGCGAGAAGTTCACCTTCACCACCCCCACCCCTGCCCGCTGGGTGATGCTGGAAGTGAACAGCGACTACGGCGACACCTTCGGGCCAGTCATCAGCGAAGTGCGCTTGCTCGCCATTCCCGAACCAACATCGTTGGCGCTGCTGGCCATGGGCGGGGTGATGATGGCCAGGCGTCGCCGCTGAACGAACGCACACGCAAGGTTCACGGATGGCCATCCGTGGATTTTGTGGCATCCCACCCACCGCCGCGCATTCCTGCAGGGCTTGCGGAGTCATCTCCGCAGGCCCTGTGTCTTTCCAGGCAGCGCCCGCCCCGCCGCCGACACTCCGCGGCCCGTCGCCGCCAGCGGAAACACCCCGATGGCCGACTGAATAGGGCTTCCACTTAAAAACACATTTCCAGGGACGAAAATCGGGTCGTGGATCAGTTTGAACCACGACTTAAGATCAGCCAGATGGCAGAGCCTGCTACAATTCCCATATGTCCAACAACTTGCCCCATGAAATTCAGGTAAAAACCCTTGCCGATGGCGTGCAGTACATCCTGCCCAAACGCCAACTCGGCAAAGCACGCTGGCTGGGGCTGATCCCGCTGATCTTCGGCGGCATCATGCTCCTGTTTCTGCTTGTCTGGCTGTTTATTCCCGCCATCACAGCGTTTAAAGATATTGGCGAAGGTGATTCAGCCGCATGGGCACCAGTCCTGTTCGGCGTGTTCGGCCTGCTGTTCCTTATCCCTGATGGTGCCCTGATCATCGTCGGCCTGGCCGTGCTGCAAAACAACACCCATTCGCGAATCCTGTTGCAGAACCAGCGTCTGTACGCCATCGAACGCCTCGGCCTCATCCGCCTCAAACGCAAACGCCCCGCCGACCGAATCACCGAACTGGAAATCGGCCCCGCCATCACCAGTGCCTTCGAAGATGCAGACCACACCACCATCAAAATCTTTAAAGACATAGACGTACTCTGCGGTATCTCCGCGGAAGGTGATGGCATCCAACCCCTGCTGATCGCACCCGGTTACCCGCGCCAACTGCTGCAACCCTTCGCCACCGAATTGGCGCAGGCACTCGATGCCACCGATCGCACCAAACTCGTCAGTGAACGTGGCCCGGCCGTCAGCGTCATCGAAAACGAAGATGAATCCGACCCCACCGTCCCCGAACAATTCACCGAAGAAAAACGCCAACAACCCGCTGGCGCCAAGTCCATTATCGAACATCGCGACGACGGCCTGACCATCACCGTCCCGCCCCTCGGCTTCTTCAAGAGCAGCAAGGGACTCGGAACGGCCGCCTTGCTCTGGACTGGTTTCTGCACGTTCTTCATCACCATGACCATCCTGGCTGACACCGGGGTCATCGGCGACCAGGACAACAACAGCCCCCCCTGGTGGGTCTACCTGCTGCTGGCGGTATTCATGTCTGTGGGCATCGGCATAGGAACTTACGCGTACATTCTGGGCAAGCGGCAGGCGATCATCGATGTGGTCGGCCACACCCTGCTCGTCACACGCAAAGGTGTGCGAAACACCACCCAAGCCGAATGGCACGCCGACGACCTGCAATCCATCGACCTCGGCCCAAGCAACATGAAAGTCAATGAAAAGCCCGTCATGCAACTGCACATCCAACCGCGTGAAGGCAAGAGACTCGCCATGCTCACCCAACTGGACGACCGCGAACTGAAATGGATCGCCCGAACCCTGCGCCATGCGCTGGGCGTTGGACGGAGGTGACATGATGATCCTGAATGCTTTAGTGAGCTGTAGGTCCGGGCCTGCCCAGACGTTTGCTGCGCAGCGCAAAGTGATAAGGTGATCCTGGATGC
>JANQFT010000412.1 GCA_028277685.1 Phycisphaeraceae bacterium | reverse complement strand
GCCATCGTCATCGCGCACCGCATCGCAACCCAATTCGCCCAGCAATTTTTGCATGTTGCGGATATCGCTGAGATTCGGCACTTCCCGCAGGGTGATCGGTTGGTCGCAAAGCAGGCTGGCAGCCATCAACGGCAGGGCGGCGTTCTTCGAGCCGTTAATCCGCACGGTGCCTTTGAGTCGGTGGCCACCCTCGATGACGAATGCGTCCATAAACGTTGCCTACTTCCTATGGGTGGTTGAAGTTGCCGCAAGCAGAGAGTGGACAGGATGAACAGGATGGGTTACGGGAAAAACAATCCCGTCAATCCTGTTTATTCTGTCTGCTCTCAGTCGGTCATTACGCTGAGCCATACGGTTGGCATTTTAACCGCGGTTAGAGAATGCTTCATCTTGCGGGCGAATCAACACCATCATAAACTCACCCGTTCTGTCGAGGAACAATAAGCACAATTCACGCCTGGAGATGTCATGGCCAAGAAGAAGAACCTCAACGTCGCCCTGTTCGGTACAGGTTTCATGGGACGGACGCACTCGAACGCATACCTGAATGTCAGCAAGTTCTTCAAGACGCCTTACGAACCGAACATGTACATGGCGGTTGACCCGATCGGTGCCGATGCCTTTGCCGCCAACTGGGGTTGGCAGAACGCCAGTACCGACTGGAAGGCGGCAGTGAAGAATGATGAAGTCGACCTGGTCGATATCTGCACGCCGAATCACCAGCATGCCCCGGTCGCCGTCGCAGCCCTGGAAGCGGGTAAGCACGTGGCTTGCGAAAAACCCTTGGCCTCCACGCTCGATGCCGCTCGTGAAATGCGCGATGCCGCGAAGAAGGCGAAGAAGAGCGTCACCCACGTGTGGTTCAGCTATCGCGGTTGCCCGGCCCTTGCCCTGGCCCATCAGATGGTCAAGCAAGGCAAGATCGGCCGCATCTTCCACGTGCGCGCCCAATATCTGCAGGACTGGGGCGGCCCGGACACCCCGCTGCTCTGGCGCTTCCGTGGTAAAGATGCTGGCTCCGGCGCCCACGGCGACCTCAACGCCCACATCATCGATGCCTGCCGTTTCGTCACCGGTGAAGAGATCACCGAAGTGTGCGGCGCGATTAACGAAACGTTCATCAAGGAACGCGTGATCCCCGAAGCCGAACTCGGCAACATCAAGGGCGGCAAGGTTTCCAAGAAGGCGAAGAAAGGCAAGGTCACCGTGGACGACGCGGTGCTGTTCCTGGCACGTCTGAAGGGCGGGGCGGCGTGCAGTTTTGAGGCCACGCGTCTGGCCACCGGTCGCAAGAACGCGAATTGCATTGAAATCAACGGCGAGAAGGGTTCGATCCGCTGGGACTTCGAGGACATGAACCTCCTCTGGTACTACAACAACGAGGATGACGACCAGCGGGCCGGCTGGCAGCGCATCATGTGCACCAGTGCGGGCAATCACCCGTATGCGCATGCCTGGTGGCCGGATGCCCACATCATCGGTTACGAGCACGGTTTCGTGAACCTGGCCAGCACCTTGTTGAACAACATCGCCGGCAAGAAGGTGGAAGTGCCGGCTCCTGATTTTGAAGATGCCTATCAGACCCAGCGCGTACTGGAAGCGGCGGTGCTGAGCGCGAAGAATCGCTGCTGGGTGCCGATGCGGGAAGTGAAATAATCGTTCCTTGTGGAGCGTCATGATCTGCAAGCCCACCTCCCTTTAAGGGGGGGGCAGGGGGAGGGTCAAGACCTCAGCCGCGCGCGGCCACGGGTTTTTACCCTCACCCGTCTTCGCTGGGAAGCTACGACGGGCCAGCCCCAACCCTCTCCCTTAGAGGGAGAGGGGGTTAAGGATTAACATTACAGACATCAATCGCATGGAGGCGATATGAGTGGTATGGATGTGACGCGACGCCAATTTCTGCTGGCGGGATTGGGAACGTCAGCCATGTTGTTGACCGGCTGTGGTCCCAGCGCCATCAGCACGGTTGCTCCCGCGGATCAGCTTCCGGGTACCCCCTGGCCGGATGCCAACGCTCGTCCCGATGCCAGCGGCCGCGCGTATCGCCCGAAATGGCAGTCCACGTCGGATCCCATGCCTGGTGAGGTGATTCCCCGTAGCCGTTGGGCGAAGGCGAACCCCATCCTCGGCCGGATCAACCCGATGGCTGGTATCAGCGCGATCACCATTCACCATGAGGGAGCGACCAACTCACCGGTGTACTTCAGTGACATCAAAGCCACCGCGCGTCGCCTGGAACAGATCCGCAAAGTGCATCTCGATCGTATGACTGCTGCCGACATCGGTTACCACTATGTGATCGACCGGGCCGGTCGCGTGTGGGAGGGGCGGCCGCTGATGTACCAGGGGGCACACGTGAAGCATCACAACGAACACAACATCGGCGTGATGGTGCTGGGCAACTTCGACATCCAATCGCCGAGCAATGCCCAACTCAACAGTTTGCGCAGCACGGTGCAGACACTCCGCCGTCGTTACCGGGTGGAGATGAAAGCGATCCGCACCCACCAGGAGATCGCGCCCACTGCCTGTCCGGGCAAAATGCTGCAGCCGAAGATCGTCAGCTTGCGCAGCAACCGCGCGTTTGCGTGATCATTTCATCCATTCATCGTACGGTGATGGCTCAACGGGTTCCCAGCCGGTTTCTTCGGTGATCTGTGTGATATCGACCAGGCTGTCCAGCGCTTCGATGGGTTTGCGCAGCGGCACCGCTTGATAAAATTTTTCGATCAGCTTCTTCGAAGACCAGTTGAACTGGTTGAACCGCGCCCCCGGCAGGTAGCAGTGATAACCAGGCAGATCCGTTTCGAGACACGCCTCGATCAGTCGCACGGCATCGCGCATGGGCAGGCAGGTGAATGCTTCATCCAAACGTGCCCAGTAGGGCAGACCCTTTTTGGGGTCGGGGATGCCTTTCATGTGCGCTCCCCATTTGCGACGGCGTTCATCCAGCAACAGAGGAAATCGTAACGCGAAGGCGGACCAGTCCGTGATATCGGAAAAGTGTTTTAGCGCCACTTCGCTCACACGTTTGCCCAGCGCGTAGTTGTAGCCTGTGTTTGCGGGCATGTTGCTGTCGATCGGCAGGTAAGGCAGGCAACTGGGCTGATCGACATCACGACCGATACGACGACCATTCATGACCTGAATCGAACTGGCGAACACAATTTTCTTCACGCCCACTTCACTGGCGGCGTGGAAGATATTCGCGTTCACGGTCACGTTCTCGGTGAAAGCAATATGAAAATACTTGCTGAAGGCTGATGGATCGTTGGCCAGATGCACCACGGCGTCTTTGCCATCGAGCAGGCGGTAGCACGTCACCTGGTCGAGTTCGCAGATTTCGATACGCACCGGTACGTCAGGTTTGGTGATACGGTCGACCGCATGAACTTCATAACCAGCTTGCTTCAACATGCCGCAGGTCATTCGACCCAGTCGGCCGGCTGCCCCTGTCACGAGCACCTTCATGGTTGACTCCGTTTTCCATGGCCCCAAGAAAAAAACGTCCAAGCCTTTGCCGGACGTTATCAACGTTTAGCAGGTTTTGACCGGCGGGTCCATCAGTCTTCCGGCGCGTTGTCCACGACTTCGCGGAAGCGGGTAATCAGTTGCTGGCTGATCGGGCCGACTTTGCCGGTGCCGATGGGGCGGGCGTCGACCTTCGTCACCGGGATGACTTCCGCCGCGGTGCCGGTGAGGAACAGTTCATCGGCAGTGTAAACATCGTACCGGGTCACATCCATCTGACGGACTTCGATGCCGGCTTCTTCGGCCAGTTCGATCACCAGGTTCCGGGTAATCCCTTCGAGGATGCCCGCGTTCAGACCCGGGGTGATCAGCACCGGCTTGTCGCTCTCGTGCTTCACCAGAAACAGGTTGTCGCCCGTGCATTCGGCGACGTGGCCCTGGTGGTTGCACATGATCGCCTCGGCAACACCGGCGTTGATCGCTTCGATCTTCGCCATGATGTTGTTCAGGTAATTCATGCTCTTGCAGCGGGGGCTGAGCGCTTCGGGATGATTACGAATCGTCGCGGCGGTGATGATCGCCATGCCGTGTTCGTACATCTCGGCGGGGTAGAGCTTGATATCGCACACGATGATGAACACCGTGGCTTTCTCGCAGAGATAGGGGTTCAGGCCCATCGTGCCGGTACCGCGGGTCACGCAGAGGCGAATGTAGCCATCGGTCTTATCGTTGGCGGCGAGGGTTTCACGTACAGCCTGGTCCAACTCGTCGATCGAGTAGGGCATCTTCAGGGAGATGTAACCGGCGGATTCGTACAACCGCTTCAGGTGCGAAGTCAGTTTGAGCACACGCCCGTTGTACGCTCGGATACCTTCGAAGATGCCATCGCCATACAGCAACCCATGGTCGAAGACGCTGATGGACGCCTGGTCGGCCGGGATGAGTTCACCATTGATCCAGACACGTGAGTCGGCCACGGTTCGTCCCCAGTGGGCGCGGATAGCGCCGGCGTTGATCCGATGAGGGGTGATGAAGCGGGTCGGTCAGGCGGCTTGCTTGGTGCCGCTGGCCAGACCAGCCTTCGCTTGTTCAACGATCGCATCGAATGCGGCAGGATCACAAATGGCGATCTCGCTGAGCATCTTGCGGTTGAGTTCAATGTTGGCGTGCTTGAGGCCGGCGATCAACTGGCTGTAGCGAATCTCGCGGCTCATGCAGGCAGCAGTGATGCGGGTGATCCACAAACGACGCATTTCACGCTTACGGTTACGGCGGTCACGGTAGGCATACACACCACTGCGGGTGACCTGTTCTTTCACGCGACGCCACTGAGTGCCGCGTGCACCGCGGTATCCCTTGGCAGCTTTGAACCAGCGACGTTTGGCTTGGCGACGGGCAGCGCCCTTCAGTGCGCGAGGCATGGCAAGGCTCCTTCTTCACGCGAGTGCGGGACCCCATCAATACGGGGATTTTCTCGCCCGGCTCGCAGTTGTTTATTCCACCCACAACCCGACTCGGCTGCGGGCGACTTTTCTGTCGTCATGCGCAGGCTGTTTTTGCTGCGGGCGACAACCTTCCGGGGGTTACTTTCCGGGGGTCAGCTTCATGCCCAGACGGCGTTCGAGCACCTTGGTCACTTCACGTGGGCAGGTGGTGTCCTGGCGCAGGTGACGCGATTCCTTGCCGGTGTTGTTGCTGTTACGGTGGCTGGTGCCACGACGCTTATGCTTCACCTTGCCGGTGGCGGTGATCTTCACCCGCTTCATGGTGGCTTTATGGGTCTTGGCTTTGGGCATGGCCTTATGTCCTTCATCTCAAAGCTGATTCGAGCCGCGTAGTGTAGCTTTCGCACCGGTCACTTGCAACCGAATCGGCCAGAAACGACACTACCGGCCATGGGCCAGTTTGAACCCACTGGCCTCCACGAGCCGCGCCCGTGAGGTAGCGGTCGGCTCAACCACACAAAGAAGGCGGTATTTCCTGCGGTCCGACGACCGCTCCTTCACAGTCGCGGCTCGTAGAATTCAAACGGACCCACGACTAAACTACCGGCCATGGCACCACCGATCAGTATCTGTATTCTCGCCTGCAACGAGGAAGATAAACTTCCACACGCCCTGGCCAGTGCTCGAAAATGCACCTGGTGCGATGAAATCGTGGTTTTTGACTCCGGCTCGACGGATAGCACCGTGGCACTGGCCAAACAGCAGGCCGACCGGGTGGAACACCATGATTGGGTGAGTTTCAGTCATAATCGTCGAAAACTCATGGACGCCGCCCGCAACGACTGGATTTTTCTGCTCGATGCGGATGAAGAAATTTCGGATGACCTGGCCGACGAGATCGCCAACCTCACCGATCAGGCGTTCATGCAGCATCCGGTGTTTGATATGCCGCGCAAGAATTATCTGCTGGGCCGGCACGTGGTGGCGTGGGCATTGTGCAGCAGGCTGCCCCGCAGGCTGCGCAGTGTGCCCTCGGTGGGGATGCGCACATCGTGGATCGCCCGCTCGGGCATCTGGACGCGC
>JANQFT010000406.1 GCA_028277685.1 Phycisphaeraceae bacterium | reverse complement strand
CGGATTTCCGCAGTCTTCGCAGACCAGTTCGGTCACGGTGACCGCGTTTTCGCCTGCTTCCCCTTCATCTTGCCCGCTGTGTTTGAGGACGAACTGTTCCAGCAATTCGTTGATGGGTGCGTTCGTGTTGGTCACCTGCACGGTCACGCCTTCATCGCCGGCGTGATCTTCACACAAGTGCTTTTCGATCTTCTGACCGTTGATGATCTCGATCAGATGTACCACCGCCTGTTTGTCGCACTTATCGCACTTCATGCTGCATCCTTGCTGGAACGGTACCGCATTAACGGTACTGCATTGTAGTTGTCGGCCTGTGGTGCAGCAATTACAGATCGAAATGTCTTGATGGGGAAATACCTAATGTCTAATGGATGCCGAGCGGACCCAAAAAACGGTCGTGGGTCGTTGAGGCAGCAGGTAGGGTGGGTCAAGCGCAGCGGACCCACCAGGCTCGCGCTCGAATGAGAACATGGTGGGTCCACTCCTGCGTCGCTCGACCCACCCTACCTGCTGACCCACTACTCAAAAAATCCGAGCGTCAGCTCGGACTTTCGTGATTCGAATTTCGCGATTTCTGCCCCGCCCTGTTCTATCAGGAAGTTCAAGGCAGTGAACGACGATTGAGTACGCTTCGGACCATCGGCGAAACAGGGGATATAGGATTTGAACCTATACTAACTGATCCAGAGTCAGTCGTGCTACCGTTACACCAATCCCCTAACGGGAATAATCGCAAGCGGTTCAGGCAGCCTGCATGGCGCTGAGGCGCTTGGCCAGGCGGCTTTTCGTACGGGCAGCGGCGTTCTTGTGGATCGTGCCCGTGGCAGCAACCTGGTCGAGCGTCTTGGTGATCGCGCGGTAGGCTTCGGTGGCCTTGGCCTGATCGCCATCATGCACGGCGTCGAGGAAGGTTTTCACCCCAGCCTTGACGCGGCGCTTGCGCCAACGGTTACGGGAGTTACGGGCAGCGTCCTGCCGCATGCGTTTCTTGGCTGACAGCGAATGTGCCATGTCGTCTGATTCCTTCATCAGGCCCACGGGCCGGGGGTCTCAATCGAATCCCGAATTATCCACAGTCTGGAAGAAAAATCAAGGAGTGAAGGGTCGGATTTGAGTCCTCGGTCGTGGGTCAGTTTGAACCGACAGCAGGTAGGGTGGGTCAAGCAGGTAGGGTGGGTCAAGCGCAGCGGACCCACCAGGCTCGCGATCGAATGAGAACATGGTGGGTCCACTCCTGCGTCGCTTGACCCACCCTACCTGCTGCGCTTGACCCACTCTACTTGGTGTGAGTTCGTAGGTCCGGGCCTGCCCGGACATTTCCCAAAGCCATGCGTGATGTCCGGCCAGGGCCGGACCTACGTCTGCGCTGTCCGTGGCACCCCGCCGCGGCATCAACTACCCCTCACCAAACAGCCCGGGGTCTGTGTCGGTTGGTTTGGCCGACTTGCGACGCGACGTGGGTTTGGCGGGTCTGCCTTCCACGCGGGAGTCGATGGTGCCATCGCTTAAGTGCGTGCGGATGAGCTGCCCCCCCGTCGCATCCTTGGTCGATCGCAATATGCGGCCCTGCTCATCGGTCGTGTATGAATACCCACGAGTCAGCACGTTCAGCGGAGAGACGGCCTGAAGCTGTTTCTCCATCGCCTCGATCTCTTTCGATCGGGTGGTCAGTCCCTGCTGCTGGGCGGTGGCCAGGCGGCGGTGGCGTTCATCCATCTCTCGCTTGAGGCGACCGATGTATTCCGCGGGCTTGCGAAACCACTCGTGGCGGATGATGGCATCGAGCCTCGCGCGTTGGTGCTGACCGTAGCGCAGCAAACCGGTGCGCAACCGTTGTTCGAGTTGATCGACATGCTGCAGTTCGGCCGCACGATCCGGCACAAGCATCGCCGCCGCTTGTGTGGGGGTGCTGCAACGCAGGTCGGCCACCAGTTCCGCGATGGTGGTATCCGTTTCGTGACCGATGGCCGCCACCACGGGCAGGTCACAGGCGTAGATGGCATCCGCCACGATGCGTTCGTTGAACGCCCACAGGTCTTCCAGGCTGCCACCACCGCGGGTGAGAATGACCGCATCAATGCCGAGCCGTCCATGATGTCGGCTCAAACGTTCAATCGCCCGTGCGATCTGTGCAGCAGCCTCATCGCCCTGCACGCGGACATCCACCAACCGCAGTTCAATGCCCGGCCAACGCTGCTGAGCGGTACGAATCACGTCCTGCAACGCAGCGGCACTTTCGCTGGTCACCACGGCAAGACGCTGCGGAAAAACCGGCAACGGCTGCTTATGGGCATCATCGAAATACCCCGCAGCACGCAGTTCCTCGCATAGCTGACGAAATCGCAGTTCCAGCGCGCCGATACCCACGGGTTCGAGTTTGTCGAGGTAGAGTTGGGTTTTGCCCTGCGGGCCGTAAAAATCGAGGCGGCCCGTCGCCACCACCTGCTGGCCCTGTTCCGGCTGAAACCGCACCTTGGCCGCGGCAGAGGCGAACATCACGCAATCGATCACGTTCGCTTCATCCTTCAGCGATAAATACCAGTGCCGCCGATCACGGAAGTTGCTCAATTCCCCCACCACGCGCAGGGGCGACTTCACGTGATGGGTCAGGGCATCTTTGATCATCAGCGAAAGCTGCGTGACGCTGAGGGCATCCTCGCCATCACCGGTGCGTGCCCGTTCACGACGCGCGGTGGTGCCGGTGTCGGGCTTGCGGAGCTTATCGGGATCGAAGGGTAGCCGAGTCATTGGTTTTCATCACGGAGGGCGCTAAGGCACGGAGGCACGGAGAAGATGCTGAATGGTTGTTTGACTAAATCAGAAATCATCTCTGTGCCTCTGCGTCTCTGTGTCCTCCGTGATTTACTTTGCCTGCTCACGTGCCAGTTGCCACAGCCGGGCGTATTTCAGTTGCACGCTGTAGGACGCTTTCTGCGCGATCATCAAACCGAACGTGCCTTGAAGGAAGCCGAGTTTGAAGAAGTAGAACTTACTGAAAGCAATGAACGGCCGGAGCATCAGGTCGATGTACGTTGCGCGTTTGCCCCGGTCGAACATTTCCCTTGCCAGTGCGTCCACGCGATGGGCGTAGCGCGGGCCGTCGAAGTAGTCCGGCCAGCTGTCCGCGTGGGCATTGTGCAGCAGGCTGCCCCGCAGGCTGCGCAGTGTGCCCTCGGTGGGGATGCGCACATCGTGGATCGCCCGCTCGGGCATCTGGACGCGC
>JANQFT010000327.1 GCA_028277685.1 Phycisphaeraceae bacterium | reverse complement strand
GCCCACTTCATCGCGCACGGCTTTGAGGATGTCGATCGCCTGGTCGGGTTGGCTGAGCAGGTGACCACCGCGGGCGCGCTTGCGGATTTTCTTCACGGGGCAGGCCAGGTTCACATCGATCACGTCGTAACCCATGTCCAGCAGGATGCGCGCGGCCTGGGCCATTTCGTCCGGCTTGGCGCCGATGATCTGCCCGGCGATGGGGTGGTCGGCGTCGTCGAGGTCGGCGTAACTGCGACCTTTACCCCCAGCGATCAGCAGGGTATCCAGCAGGGCTTCACTCACGCAGTAGGGGCAGCCGTGTCGACGCGCGATCAGCCGCATGGCCGTATCAGAATAGCCAGCCAACCCCGCCTGGAAGAAGGGGCTACGGGTCAGCCAGGCGAAAGGATGGGTGGATGTCTTGATACCTGCGTCCATGTGCCGCATGATATGCGTTTGCATGCGACAGAAGAAACCCCGAGCTGAACGGATTCGCCCATGACTACTCGTCTGCTTGCCGCTGTGTTGCTGACCGTCACCGCGATGGCGTGCGGTGGATGCGAAGCGATTTCGCATATCACCAGCAGCATCCTGCCCGATCGCCAGCAGGAACCCGACCCCACGCCCATGATCTATCCGGCTGAAGCGGAAACAGACGATGCGCTGGACATTCAAATCGTGCGACAGGATCGGCGGCACATCCGTTTCGACAATCGCACCACGCAATCATTGAACGATGTGACCATCTGGCTGAACCACGAATACGGTGCGGTGATCGATCGCGTGCCCATCGGCAACAGTGGCCAGGTTCCCCTGCTTCAGTTTGTGAACCAGCACGGTGAGCGTTACCCGGTGGGCAGTTTTCTTGAGCCGGAAAAGGCGAAAGTGCTGGTGCTGGCGGACGCGGTGGTTGATGGAAAGCTGCGCAAGATGAACGTGCGACTGGTCGATGAATGGGATAAACCGTAACCCCCCCGGAAGATCATCAGTGGTCACGCCCGAAGAAGGTTTGCAGCTTTCGGATTCGGTGCAGCATGCGCCTTTTGTGGGCGCGGCGCGAGCCACGCTGTTCGCACGGCTTGGCGTGCATACCGTGGCCGACCTGGTGAAGCATCTGCCCTTTCGGTATGAGTACGAATCGGGCCACATGCCCATCGGCGAGTTACCGCTGGATGTTATCGCCACAGCCATCGGAGAAATCGCCAACTGCCGCTTCGTTCCGGGTCGCGGGCGCTCGCAGGGCCGATTCGTCGCCACGCTGGATGATGATCGCAACCGCCTCGATCTCGTCTGGTTCAACGGGGGTTACCTGCGAGATCGCATCATCGCGGGCATGCAGATCATGGTGACCGGCAAGGTGTCGCAGTACGACGATCACCGCCAAATGGTCAACCCCAAGTGGCAGATCGTGAATGACGAAACAGTCATTCATACGGATGCCCGTTACCGACCGGTGTACGCTGCCACGGAAGACCTTTCAAGCGCACAGATCGAACGCATCACCGATGCCACGCTGCCCATGATCTGGGAGCAGATCGAAGATCATTTCGATGAGGGCTATCGCGGACCGCGCGGTTTGCCGGGGCTGGCTGAGGCTTATCGCATGATGCATCGGCCGGGCGATCCGGATGAAGCGAAAAACGCGCGACGCCGTCTTGCTTACGATGAACTGCTGCTGCTGCAACTGGGCATGGCGATCAAACGACATCACACGCAGAATGATCTTAACGCACCGGCCCTGCGCCACAGCACCGCCATCGACCAACACATCCGCGAGCGCTTTCCGTTTGAACTGACGGACAGCCAGAACGCCGCCGTGGAAGAAATCGCCGTCGACCTGCAGCGCACCATCCCGATGAATCGCCTGCTGCAGGGCGATGTGGGCAGCGGCAAAACGGTCGTCGCGTTGTATGCCATGCTCATGGCTACCGCATCCAACCGGCAGGCGGCGCTGATGGCCCCGACGGAACTGCTGGCTGAACAACACTTCATTTCCATCAGCAACATGCTGAAAGACTCATCGGTACGATTGGCGCTGCTGACCGGTTCGCAATCCGCGGCCGACCGGGAAGCAACCCATCGCGCGATCGAACAGGGAGAAATCGATATCGCGATCGGCACGCAGGCGTTGCTGACTGAAAGCGTGCAGTTTGCCGACCTAGCGTTGGTGGTGGTGGACGAACAGCATCGCTTCGGGGTGGTGCAGCGGGCGGCCATTCGCTCGAAGGCCGCCATGCCCGCCGCGGTGCCCCACTGCCTGGTGATGACAGCCACACCCATCCCGCGCACGCTCAGCCTCACGCTGTTTGGTGACCTGGATGTCTCCACCATCCGCGGCCTGCCCCCGGGAAGACAACCGATCTCCACGCGCGTGGTGTCACCGGACCAGGAAGCCACCGTCTACGAATACATCGCCCAGCGCATTGAGCAAGACGAGCAGGTCTACATCGTGTTGCCCGCCATCGAAGAAAGCAGCGCGGAACTGAAGGCGGTGCGCACGGAAACCGAACGGCTGCAGAACGAGTACTTTCAGGGGAAGAAGGTGGCTGCCGTTCATGGTCAACTGAAACGAGATGAACGCGAAGCGATCATGCAACGATTCCGCAGCGGTGACATCGATGTGCTCGTCGCCACCACGGTCATCGAAGTCGGTGTCGATGTACCCAACGCCAGCATCATGGTGGTGGAGCATGCCGAGCGATTCGGTCTGGCACAACTTCACCAACTGCGTGGCCGCGTGGGACGTGGCACGAAGAAAAGCCTCTGCGTCTTCGTCGCCGACCCCGCCACCGAGGATGCTGAAGCGCGGATGAAGGCGATCGCCCAAACCACCGATGGTTTTGAAATCGCCGAAGCCGACCTGCTCATCCGCGGCATGGGCGAATTACTCGGCACCAAACAATCCGGCCTGCCCCCTCTGCGCGTGGCCACCATTCCGGGCGACATGGACCTTCTGCAACTGGCCCGGCGCGATGCCCAGGACATCATTTCTACCGACCCCCGCCTGAACGACCGCGCCCACGATCTACTGCGTAAACGGTTGGTCAAAGCGTACGGAAAAGTGATCGACCTGGGTGATGTGGGGTGAAGGCAGGTAGCAGAGAACAGGTGGCAGGGGTCAGGTAGCAGTTGGCAGGAAAGAGGGAACAGAAACACAAAGACAATCATCATGCCGTTTTCTCACGCAACTTCGGGAGAACCTGCCGGCCACTGTTCCCTGCTACCTGCTACCTGTTCCCTCACCTCGTCAGCATTGCCGCATGATCCAGCACATGGATCTTTTTGCCGGACAGATACAACCTGTCTCCATCCAGCGCCATGCTGATCGGGTCGTCGCCGGCCGGATAGAAGTGCCCTATCTTGCGCGGCCGCGTAGGATCGCGCAGATCGAACACAAAGAGATTTGTGTGACCGTGGCCGGTGAGCAGGTAGAGTAGGCCGTCGGCCAGTTTTGCATCCATCACATCGCCCAACATCGATCGCTCGAGCGCGGTCAGTGACCGTTGCCCCACGCGCTGGTAGTGCCACTTGTCATCGGTCTGCTCGTTGCGTTGGTAGATCGTGGTGCCGCGCTTGCGATCCCAATCGACGATATGTTTACCATCGGTGATGCGCGATCGACTGCGCCAGCCAAGATTCCACAGCAGGTCAAAGCGTGCCTCCTGCGACAAGCCGGGGATGTTCGGCAGGCGCATCGTCCCGCTACTGCTGCTGGAAGATGCCCAGAAGTGGCGGAAGAACTGTTGATCAATCTCATGGCGTTTGGCCAGCTTCAACGCCTGCGGATCGCGCGCATCGAAGACGAGCAAGTGCGACATGGTTCCCTTCTTGGACCGATTCCGCAGTACGTAAATCATGTCCCCGCGGAGCACGGCCTTCACATGGTGACTATCCCCCTGCTCTGCCACACCATCAAACAACCTGGTGAGATTCACATTCGACAGTGAATGACATGAACCATCTTCATTGATCCGGTATGAACGCAGGGCCAGCAGACGCAGTTGCCACTTCTCCTGCTTGTCATAACTGCCGCGTCGATCCAGCGCAAAAACAATATTCGGTCGGTCGGCCGACCACATCAGATGATTGCTTGTATCGCTTCGGTGGCTGCGTGCCGGGACGTCGATGGCGCCACTGCGCTGCGCCAGGTCCGCTTCGTTCAGTTGATCCATCTGCAACAAGCGCATGGGATGAGTGCGGGTATCACAGTTGCGGTGGCCGACCAGGGCCACCAGCGCACGACTATCGCGTATATGCAATTCGTTGATGAACTGATATTCACCATCCGGCACATCCAGGACGTCTAGCGGTTCAATGTTGTTGCCCACCTGAACTGCGGCCAAGCTGAACAGCCCAAGAAACACCGTGCCGAAGGTCCACGCCACGCCCTCGGGACTCATCATCACCGATCGCCCGCGCACGGCGTATCGTAGCGCCACCGCCGCCACCACGCAGGTCACCCCCAGCATTGTCAGCACGAACGGCCCCACCATCTTCGGCAACACCACCCAGTAACCGAACATCTCAATCGGCTTCGATGCGCCGCTGAAATACCGCACTGATTCACGATCGGCGAACACCCACATGGGTGGTTCGCGCATCACGGTGAATATGTTCGCAAAGTCCAGGGCAGGAACAAGCAGGGGCAGGTAATACAGGATGCCAATGCCCATGCCCGCCACAATCATCGCGCTCATCAACGGCCGCAGGATGGCCGCACACGCAAAGGCGATCGCATACGCAGCGATTAACAAAAACAGGTGACTGTTCAACAACTGCAGACCATCGCGAATCGACCAACCCGAATTCGCGCCGAGCAGCTTTATCTCAGGATCAAACATCACACCCGATGCTAAGTGCAGCAGAGCCGCTAACACGACGGGCAGCAACACTATGCCCAATCCCACGAACCATTTGATGGTCAGAAACGTGAACGGCCGAATCGGCGTTTGCCGCCACGGGGCAGCAATGCCATAGCGCAAGTCGCGCCCCGCAGCCGCCAGCGCCACCAGCGCGGCATAAATCGCGCCCAGCAGAAACACATGCCCGGCGTAAGGGGGCGACATCCTCACCTCATTAGAGCCGTAGACGAGCGAGCCATCATGCGTCGCCAACCATATGCCCAACCGGATCGTCGGAAACAGCACCAGCAACACCAACCCGGCCAAACCGAACCAGCGCAACTCACGCACTTCCTTCCAGATGACTTGGCGATATTGATGGATGCTTGTCATCCGCGTGTCCTCCCAGGTTGACTGAACCGCCACGCGGCGTAGGCCCACAACAACGACAACACCACCACATGACGTGCTGCCACACCCAGCAAGAGCGAGACAAACTCTTCACTTCGTGATCCGTCTAGCACCGCGAACAAACCGACGGGCGTCCAGGCAGCGATGGCTTTGACCATCTGCTCATTCGAAAGCGCATCATCAATGAAGAACATCGTCATCACCGTTCCAATACACACCGCAGCCCCGATCAGTCCAACCCGCGCTTCGTTCGGTTGGCGAATCCCCAGACACATCGTCCACATCAACACGTTCACCGCCATCAATCCCGCTAACAGAAACAACGCCCAGAAGATGTTCGGCCGCACCTCTCGATAACCGGCCAGCGCGCCCATGATCGCCAGCGCCAACAGCAACGGCACTATCACCCCCACCACCGCGACTGCTGTTTTCACAGCCAAAACCAACCATGCTGGGGCGGGTAAACGCAACAGAAGATTCACGCTTCCCTCAGCACGCTCAGCCGCCACCACCGGCATCGCGCAGATCAACGGGAAGATCAATCCGCCGCTGATCACCATGCCGATCAACACAGCTTCGTCCGGGATCAGCCGCGACTGTAGACCGATGGCCACGAACCCGCCAATGGTGAAGCAACCCAGCGCGATGGCAGACCACCATTCGTGCAGTTCCTTGCGGAGCAGCACGGCGATCATCTGCCAACGCGACGGAGCAATATGAATGGCACCGGTCATACCGCTGCCTCCTCCACCTTCACGCCGTTGGCGGTGGCGCTGGTGGGATAATCCGGCCGACCAACGACCATCGCTTCAAAGATTTCATCCAGGTTCAGATCCACCACGCGATGCGTGATGCGATTGGCTTGAAGCAGATCGACAGCGTTGCCAGCATCCTTGAGAGTAATCGCCATCTCACGCCCGCCGCGCTGCACGTCCCGCCAGTGCATGTCACCCCGGAAGTTCAAGGCCGCATCAAACTCATCGTGCGGGATGACGATCTGCTTCACATCATCGCGCAGGTCTTCGGTTGGGCTGTTCACAATGATTCTCCCGTGGTCGAGGATGGCCACCTGATCCGCGACCGGCTCGACCTCGTACAGCAGGTGCGAACTGTAGAACACGGTGACCCCATCGCCTTGCAGCAGTGCGATCACATCGCGGTTGAGCTGCTTGCGCATGATGGGGTCGAGGCCGAGCGCCGGGTCATCCAGGATCATCATGCGTGGCCGATGCGCCAGCGCCAAAAGCAATCCAAGCCGCACGCTCTGCCCTTTCGACAGGTGCTTCACCCGTTGGCGTGGCGACAGTTCGAATCGTTCGAGTAGTTTTCTGGCCAGTGCGGCATCCCACGTGGGGTAAAACGGGGTCATGAATTCAAGTGTTTGCTGTACGCGCATCCAGCCGAATAGCTGTTGATCTTCCGCGAGGTAGCCGATGCTGCGACGAATCGCCAGTGCCTGCCGACGTGGGTCCATGCCCAGCACACGTATGTCGCCCGCTTCCGGTTGGATCAGGCCAACCAACATGCGAATGGTGGTGGTCTTGCCTGCGCCGTTGCGACCGAGGAACGCAAACGTCTGTCCCGCCGGCACACTGAGCGTCACCTCATTCAGCACCGGCGTGCGACCAAACGCCTTGCGGACCTGTTTCAGTTCGATCACATGTTCGTCCATTGTTGAAACTCCGAGCGGTGTGCGACCTGAGGCTCTTGTCCGCCGTAGCCTTGCCGTAGGCGGATGCGTCATGCGTCGCGGACGCCGCAGCTATGATCTTTGTCACCTGTTACCTGTTTACTTTCCCTTCGATAACTCCTGAATCACCTTCCCCACGAGCTGGGTCACTTCATCCCAGGAAAGCCCGAGCATCTGCGCCCGACGGAACAGCGCCGTCAGTTCATCCGCAATCTGTTTTTGCTGCAGCTTGCGCCGTCCGGCTGTGCCCTGGTCCCGCACGTAGGTGCCATCGCCCTGAATACGTTCGAGCAGGCCTTCATTGGTCAACCGTTCGTACACCCGCAATACGGTGTTCTGATTCACACCCAACTCCTTGGCCAGTTCGCGCACCGAGGGCATGCGATGGCCCACCTCCAACGCCCCGGACAGACACCCCGCCCGAACCTGGTCGGCAATCTGCCGGGAGATGGGAATGCTCGAGCCACGCTCGATGCGAATGATCATGGTCGGCTCCAAGTGATT
>JANQFT010000065.1 GCA_028277685.1 Phycisphaeraceae bacterium | reverse complement strand
CGTCAACAACAACGGCAACGGCACAGAAGATGGCACCGACTTCAGCAGCCTGGCCGGCACCACCAACGTGCAACGGATCTACAGCACCAACACCGCGGGCGAAACGTTCGTGCACATTGAGTTGGAGCAAAGCTTCCGCATCGACAACGGTGGATCAGACATTCCGTTGGCGGCAGATGCAATTGCTGACGCCATCATTCAAACCACACCGCTGGTGCCGGAACCGGCATCGCTGGCGTTGCTTGGTTTGGGCGGGCTGATGCTGGTGAGACGCCGTCAACGTTAACCCTTGGTTTCGCGGAAGAATTGATCGACGGCTACCAGGCTGACTGGACCGTTACGTTCAGTCAGCCGGTCTCGGGTTTGTACCTGCACATGCGCGACTGGCGCGGTGGCCTGACCGTTAACGATGATCCGCCGGTTCAATACACGTTTGATCAATTGTTCACTGTGGTGAATCCGATTCCCGGTCTGGTGCAATCAGCAAACACGATCACGCTGGATGATGATACGAACCTGTTTTACACCGGCCTGCTGCGTTTCGATGGGCCAGTATCTTCACTGTCGGTGTTATTTCCTGAGGAATCGGGCGGCAACCATCAACAGGCGATGACGTTCTCTCAGATTCCAGAGCCGACTTCGATGTGGTGCGGCGGGCGTGCTTTACCGTCGCGGCAGACAATCATGTTAAGAGATCGGTGATATCACCTTGACCGATCGTGTCTGATCGTGTTTATTGGACACAGACAATCAAACACGGAAGAGCGAGATGTGTCCTTCGGGCACATCTCTTTTTTGTGGCAGTTCGGGTACGTGTTCATTCAGATGGCTCGCGGGTTCGGTGGATCACATTGGAAGAGTGCGAGAATCGGCAGCGAGGTTCATGACATTCATGGGTTGTCGCCGACTGCGTACGTGGAGATCGACGCGTTCTTCTTTTGTGAGACTGAAATATGAGAAAGCAGACGACGCTTGCACTGGCCATGTGTGCCGTGGTGATTGGTGCAACTCAGGTATTGGAGGGCGCCGGGCCGACGGTCAACATTCAAAACGTGGCGGTGGGCAACGCAGGCAACACGGCACACGGCACGGGTTGGGGTGCGGTGAATTACGACTACCGGATCGGCACATATGAAGTTACGGCCGGTCAATACACCGAGTTTCTGAACGCGGTGGCCACCACAGATACCCACGGCCTGTACGACACCAGCATGGACGTAAGCAACAACGTGTTGGGCTGCGGCATCGTGCGAACCGGTCCGTCCGGCAGCTATGCCTACAGTGTGGCGGCGGATCGTGCGAATCGTCCGGTGAACTTCGTCAGTTGGGCGGATGCTGCGCGTTTCGCCAACTGGATGGAGAACGGCCAACCCATCGGGCTGCAGGATGCCACCACCACCGAAGATGGCACGTACACACTGGTGGGTGTGTCGGGCACATCAACCTGGATGGCGGTCACCCGTAACACCGGTTCGACCTACGCCCTGCCCACCATCGATGAATGGTACAAAGCGGCGCACCACAAAAACGATGGCGTCACCGGTAACTATTACCTGTTCCCCACCAGCAGCGATTCCGCGCCCGGTTACATCAAGAACGATGGCACCTACAGCATCGGCGGCACGTTCGTCGAAGGCGGAACCGATCCGGGCAACATCGTCACCCACAACGCTGACGGGGGCGCTGGTGGCATCGGCAGCCCTTACTACCGCACCCTGGTTGGCGAACATGAAAATTCTGCCAGCCCTTACGGTACGTTCGATCAGGCTGGTAACCTCTGGGAACTGACCGAAGGCATCTTTTCCGGTAATGCATCGCAACGCAGCAGTATGGGTGGGTCGTATGCTTACCAGTCCGACCCCAGCAATGGCGGCGGGTCACTGGCGGGTTTTGAAGGTTCGCTCAGCCCCACGGTGGGGGCGCACGACCACGGCTTCCGCCTGGTGGTGCCTGAACCAATGAGCCTGACACTTCTGGCAACAGGCGGCTTGGCACTGCTCAGGCGCCGCGTTTACGGCAATTAGCCACAGTCTTGCGGCAATACTCCTTCTAACGACAAAGCCCACGCATCGCCATGCGCGGGCTTTTTTGCGCGTGAACAGACATGCATTTTCTTTTCTGATGTCTTAATGACAAAATCAGGCCTTGGCAGACTCTAATCGGGTGGAGGCCTGCATGGCGGGACGCGCATTGGATGAACTGAAAGCCGACCTCGCGGCAGGCAGTGAAGCGGCATATGCAGCCCTGTACGACCAGTACGCCGCACGCCTGTATCGTGCGGCTTATCGGCTCACCGGCTCGTTGTCCGATGCGGAAGATGTCGTGCAGGATACGTTCGTGGCGCTGGTGCGCCATCGCGCCAACCTTCCGGGGGTGCGCGACCTGGAGGCCTACGTGTTCACCATCTGTCGACATGCTGCGATCAGGCGGGCAAAGAAGCGACCGGCCACACAACCACTCGTGCAGGACATCCCCGCACCCTCAACCGCAACACCCAACGATGAACTCCAACGCGCGGTTGCACAACTTCCGGGGGCACAACGCGAAGTGATTGCGTTGAAAATCGATGCGGGCCTCACCTTCGCCCAGATCGGCCAGGCGATGAACGTGAACCTGAACACCGCCGCCAGCCGATACCGCGAAGGCATCCGCAAACTGCGCGACCTGATGGAGAATGAGCGATGAACGATGAACAAGCCATCGAACAACGCGTGTCGGCGTGCAGCCCGGAGTTACCCGCGCATTTGCGTGAACACGTGCTGCGGGCAGTTCATGATGAACTGACTGATACATCGCGATCACTGAACATCAATTGGATCATGGGCATGGCCGCGACGTTATTGATCGGAATGAATCTTGCGTTGTATGTGGGACACTCCCCTCAGGCGCATCGCACAGCCCGGGTGAATATCGAACAAACCATGCAACGGGTGGGTGCGATCATGCCCGAACTGGACGATCACGAATTGTGGCGCCTGGCCCTGAAACTGTCCGTGGCGGAAACCATCACCCCTTTGCCGCTGGCGCCAACACACAACGCCCCATCGAAGAGACAATAGGAGCACGAACATGGGTCATGTCTTGTTGTGGTTTGAGCACGCAACATTTCTGGTCTCTGCAGTGTTGTTGATACTGATTCTGACTTCGCGGATGCGATCACGTCCGGGCAGGGCACTACTGAAGATCGGCATCCTTTTGTTGCCATCGCTTTTCTACGTGCCCCTGGCACTCTGGGCGATCATCTCGCGATTTGTTGCAGGGGTGGATGTGCCGGTGTTTGTTCCTGTTTCGCCGGTGGTCATTCTGTGGGCCAGTTATGTTGCGCTATGGATATACGTCGGACGCAGACAGCAGGCCGGTCGACCACTTAATCTGGCCAGGCCGGCGATGGTGTGCGGTGTGTCTTTGGCGTTGATGGTGATGACATTCTGGAACATCGACCTGGCGGTGCGCGACGACATGAGCGAGATGCGTTTGCGCGCTGGTGCGATGGCCTTGGCCACCGCTCCCCCGCGCGTGCTTGATTCGGATAACGCAGCACTGGTGTATGAACTGGCCTTTGCATTGATCGAGGATTATCCCGATTGGCCCAGCACCTCAGACCGCGATGTGCCGTTGGAGAAATTGCGTCAGATTATTTCCGATCATCAATCCGCCATCGCGCAACTACGACGGGCTGCGGCAATGCCGGGCTATTATATTGATCGGCCCTGGCATGCGCCCCGTCTCGATTGGTTGTTGCCTCAACTCGGACAAGCGAGGCCCGCATCCAAACTACTGATCTTCGATGCACGGCTGCGTCTGGCCGACGGTGATATCACCGGCGCGCTGCAGAATGTGCAAGCCGTCACGCGCATGGCGCAACACTTTGGTGAAGAACCTTTATTGGTCTCCGCGCTGGTGGCGATGTCGATTCATGCATCGGCGCTCGATGAGTTGGAACAGATCCTCCCTCACGCAACGGCCGCCGATCTGAAAGGATTTGAACTGAGTGATACGCTTTCGTGGGATCGACATCTCAGACGTGCGCTAACCATGGAACGAACATTGGGGCTCATGGTCTTTGCCCAGCCAGAGCAATTGCGTATGGTTGGTGGTGATGATCAGAGAATGACATTCGCGGTTCTGTCCACGCCGCTTTATCGCGTTTTCGCCCTGAGAGACGACCTGGCCAGTTCCAACCGCATCTGGCGCGCTTACCTTCAGGCTGCGGCGCAACCGTACTACATCGCTAAGCCAATGTGGCAGGGAGCAGAAGCGGAACTCAAGTCTGGTGTATGCGGCATCGTGACTGGCATGTTGATGCCCGCACTCAGCCGCAGCCACGAAACCACCACGCGCAACAACGCGTTGCATGAACTGGCGCGAACCGGTTTGGCCATGCGGAAGTATCAACTGAAGTATCGTCAACTACCGGCCAACCTTGATGCGCTGGTGCCGGAGTTTCTCATCTCCATCCCACGCGATCCGTTTGCCGATCAGCCCCTCAGTCTGAAAGTAACCGAGGACCAGACCGTGCTCTACAGCGTCGGGCCAGACTTGGTGGACGATGATGGTGTGGCCTGGAATCGCGAATCGGGCAAGGGCGATGTGATGGTTAACTATCGGGCGAAACCATGAGTTCATTGTGCAGTCGCTGTTTTAACTGACGCGTCACCGATTGATTGGCCCCAGCGATATCGCATGTTTCGTGCGGATCGTTTTGCAGGTCGTACAAGTGCATCATGCCATTATTCTCAACCAGTTTCCATCGCCCATCCGTGATCAACTTCCAGTTCCTGCCGATCTGCATGGAAACGGTGACATCGCGGTGGGTGGATGACTCGCCCCGCAGTACCGGTAAGAAGCTGCGCGCATCCCAAGTGTTGGGCACAGGTTGACCGGCCAGTTCGACAAACAGCGCGGCGAAGTCGCTCAGTTCGATCAGTGCATCGCTGCGCTGGTCACGTTGTACCCCGGGGCCGGCGATCACGCACGGCACACGCACCGAGGGATCATGCGGCTGCGTTTTGCTCCACAGACCATGATCGCCCAACATTTCGCCGTGGTCGGAGGTATAGATGATGAATGTACGATCCAGTTCACACCGCGCATCGACTGCTTCAATCAGTTGGCCCACCCATTCGTCGATGTACTCAATCATCGCAGCGTACGCTCGGCGAAATCCCTGGTGATCACGCGGCTTGTCTTGACCGGCATTCACCGGTTCGGCAAATGTTACATCATCGTAAAGCGTCAGCACATCACCCGGCGGATCAAATGGCTCGTGCGGGCCGGGGAAGTTCACCTGGCAGAACCACGGCTGATCACGCGGGAAGTCAGCAAGCAACTTCAACGTGGATCGGCCACAAAACTCATCCGTGTGATGCTCCCGATCAAGGGGCGATGCCCAACAGGCGTTCTCAAAATCTGCGCGGCGTTTGTAGTAGTCGTCTGCATGCAATTTCACCAGACCCACATCGTGCAGTGACTTCATGTATGGGTCTTTCGGATCATCCTGGCCGTGTGTGACGGCATCCCACTTACCCGCCTGGTCGATGCAGTCGGTAAAACCAAGTTCACCCATGCGCGGCGTCCAACCATCAAGCCCATTGCCGGGGGTGGCTTTGTGCAGATCGGTCTTGCCGGTGGCCGCCACACGATAACCCGCATTGCTCAATCGTTTCATGAACGTGTCGGCGGATGTATCCAGGTCGTGCGCGTTATCCGGTACGTTCGTGCGATGCGGCCGCATGCCCGTGGCCAAACTTGCACGACTCGGCGCACATAACGGACTGGTGCAACGACACTGGTTGAACAACACCCCGCGATGGGCCAACGCATCCACGTTCGGCGTTCGCACCGGCACGTCGTACCCAGCACAGTTGAGCCAATCCCAGCGGTGCTGGTCAGCAACGATAAACAGAATGTTCGGTTGATCGGGCATGACTCTGGTTTATGCGAGCCTGCCGCGTGATGCAACTAGCGCCCCAATGCCGTTTCCAGTGCATCGATCAACGGTGGAACATCCTCAACAATCGTCTGATGAAGAATTTCAACGTTGATATCGAAGTAGGCATGCACCAGGCGATGACGCATATTTCTGATCATCGGCCACGGCAAGTCAATGCGCTGCTGTCACTCGTTGTTAATATGATACGCCGCCTCCCCAATGATCTCAACACACTTGACGAGCGTCAGTGTGGTGCGTCGATCAGCATGCAGTGTTCACATGACAGATCGCCAAGCAGTGCTGTCGCCTCACGTGCCGCGTCAAGCATGTGGTTCAGGCGAACAGATGAATCATACGGCATACTGCTCCTCCGAATCGGCCACGATTTCCTGTCGGAAATAACGGCTGAGGTCTTCGGCAGTACGAAGGTCAACCTTGCAGCCAAGCAGATCGCTGAGCACCAGTTCCATGCCGCTCATGCGAATCAACCCCGGTACATGGTCGGGATGGAATTCCACCAACACATCTACATCACTCTCCGGTCCGAAATCATCGCGCAAGACTGAACCGAACAACGCCAGCCTGGTGATGTGATGTTTGCGGCAAAACGCTGCAATTGCGTGCTTCGGAATGTCAATTTTCGCGCGGCTCATGCAAGCATTATACAAGGCAGGAATCTACAACCCCAATGCTTCTGTCATCGCTGCGCCAAGGTCGGCCGGACTTTCCGCGACAGATGCGCCGGCTTGTTTCAGCGCGGCGATTTTGTCATCGGCTTTGCCGGATGAACCGGAGATGATCGCGCCAGCGTGGCCCATGCGTTTGCCGGGGGGGGCGGTGCGGCCGGCGATGAAGGCGGCCACGGGTTTGGTGATGTGATCAGCAATGCATTGTGCCGCACGTTCTTCATCGTCGCCGC
>JANQFT010000621.1 GCA_028277685.1 Phycisphaeraceae bacterium | reverse complement strand
TTGAAAGCATCAGTCGTTTTCTCGATGCCCCGGAAGGTCAGAACGTTGCCTTGGTCGGCATCGGCAATCTGGGACGTGCGTTGCTGGCGTATTTTGCCCGTCGCCGCAGCAAGCTGCAGATCGTGGGCGCGTTCGACATGGATCCAACCAAGGTCAATCGCGTGCTGCACGGCCACCACTGCTACCCGGTCGAAGAATTGACCTCGATCTGCGTGACCAATAGTGTCGACATCGGCATCGTCGCGGTGCCGGCATGTTTCGCACAGGAAGTGACGAACAGCCTGATCGAAGCAGGCGTGCATGGTTTATTGAATTTTGCTCCGGTGAAGCTTCAGGTTCCGCCGGATGTTTATGTAGAAGATATCGACTTAACCGTGTCATTGGAGCGTGTGGCTTACATGGCACGAAAAAACGCCGTTAAGACGGAGGTCCGCAAGTGAGTAGCGTGGACATCAGCAACATCGTCGCCAAGTACTCCGGCGCGGGTCGCGACGCCCTGATCCCAATGCTGCAGGACGTGCAGCAGCAGGATGGGTATCTGTCGCGCGATTCAATCATCGCCATTTCCAAGCACCTGAACATTCCCCCGAGCAAGGTGTACGGCGTGGCCACGTTCTACAACCAGTTCCGCTTCAATGCGCCGGGCAAGGTTCACATCCAGGTCTGTCGTGGCACGGCCTGCCATGTGAAGGGTTCGAGCGCGGTGCTGGATGTGATCCAGCGCATGCTCGACATTGAAGCCGGCGAAACCACCAAAGACGGCGTGTTCAGCCTGGAAGTGGTTGCCTGCATCGGCGCTTGCGGTTTGGCACCGCTGATCTGCTGCGATGGCGAGTTCCACGCCGGTGTCACCACCGCCAAGGCTGAGCGCATCATCAAGCAGTACCGAAAGAAGGTGGAAGCATAATGATTGCCCCCAACCCCAACACCACCGTTCTCGATCCGGCAGAACTGACCCGTATGGTGCAAGCCACGCTGGGTCGCGCCGATGAAGCAGCCCAACAGAAACTCGTCAAACTGCGTCGTGAAGACGTCCAACGCACCACCATCTTCCTGGGCACGGGCACTTGCGGCCTGGGCGCCGGTGCAGGCAAGACGCTGGAAACCGTACAGAAGTACGTCGAAGAGCGCGGCCTGGATGCGGACATCGTGGAAGTCGGCTGCGTGGGCCTGTGTGCCGTCGAGCCGATCCTTGATGTGCAGATGCCCGGCAAGAATCGCGTGTCCTTCAAGCAGGTGACCGGCGATAAAGCCGCGGGTCTGCTGGATTCGGTGCTTGAAGCCGGCAACGTGCCCGAAGACATGACCATGGGCCAGTTCCGCGGCGAAGGCGAAGCCTGGGAAGGCGTGACTTACATCGATGAGCATCCGTTCTTCGCGCCGCAAACGCGTTGGGTGCTGGCCAATTGCGGCATGATCGACCCTGGCAGTCTGGAAGAATACCTCGCCCACGGTGGATACACCGCGCTGTCGAAAGCACTGAGTCAGATGACCCCGGCTGAACTTTGCGACGAAGTCGAGAAGTCCGGCCTGCGTGGTCGTGGCGGCGGCGGTTTCCCCACCGGTACCAAGTGGAAGTTTGCCCTGAATCAGCAGGCCGATCAGAAATACCTGATCTGCAACGCAGACGAAGGTGACCCCGGCGCATTCATGGATCGCGCGATCATCGAAGGCGACCCGCACCGTTTGGTCGAAGGCATGGCCATCGCGGCATACGCCATCGGCGCGACGGTGGCTTACGTTTACATCCGTGCGGAATATCCGCTGGCCATCGCTCGACTGGAAGAAGCGATTCGTCAGGCGGAGGCGGCCGGGCTTCTGGGACGTAACATTCTGGACAGCGGTTTTGATCTGAAGATCAAGATGAAGATGGGTGCCGGTGCATTCGTGTGTGGTGAAGAAACCGCGCTGATGCACAGCATCGAAGGCAAGCGTGGCATGCCGCGTCCGCGTCCGCCGTTCCCCGCGGTTAGCGGTCTGTTCGCCAAGCCCACCAACGTGAATAACGTGGAAACGCTGGCCAACCTGCCGAAGATCGTCGGCGATGGCAGCGAAAACTTCAGTGCCATGGGCACGAACAATTCCAAGGGCACGAAGGTGTTCGCCCTTTCCGGCAAGGTCGAACGGACCGGCCTGGTGGAAGTGGCCATGGGCACCACGGTCCGCAACATCGTGTTCGACATCGGCGGCGGCATCCCCAACGCCAAGGCGTACAAATCCGTGCAGATCGGCGGCCCCAGCGGCGGGTGCATCCCGCGGCAACACCTCGATACCGAAGTCGATTACGAATCACTCAAGCAGGTCGGCGCAATCATGGGTTCAGGCGGCCTGGTCGTCATGGACGAAGACACCTGCATGGTCGACGTGGCCAAGTTCTTCATGGACTTCATCCAGCGTGAAAGTTGCGGCAAGTGCATCCCGTGTCGTGAAGGCACCCGCCGCATGCTGGAGATTCTCGAACGCATCACCCGCGGTCGTCAGAGTGAATCGAAGAACGATGCCCTCGAACGCTTCAAGGGCGTGATGTACATGGAACGTTTGGCCAAGGTAATTCAGGACACCAGCCCGTGTGGCCTGGGGCAGACAGCCCCGAACCCGGTTCTCAGCACGTTGCGTTTCTTCCGTGATGAATATGAAGCCCACGTGTTCGAACGTCGTTGCCCGGCCAAGGTGTGCCCGGATCTGTTGACGTATGTGATCAACGAGCAGACCTGCGTCGGCTGCACGTTGTGCGGCAAGGCCTGCCCGACCGAAGCCATCACCGGTTCGCCGAAGAGCCCGCACCTGATCGATGAAGACAAGTGCGTCCACTGCGGCGCTTGCGTGAATGTCTGCCGCTTCGACGCGGTGTTGGTCCACTAAACCAAAGCCCCTCTCCCCCGGGTGGGGAGAGGATGGGTGAGGGGGTCGATTCTGGGCATACCCAGCGACTCACCTTCACCCCAACCCTCTCTCTTGAAGGGAGAGGGGGAAAAGAAAAGGATAGACCCGTGGTCAAACTCACCATCAACAACCGTGACGTCGAAGCCCAGGAAGGCCAGACCATCCTCGATGTGCTCAAGGCCGAAGGCGTGAAGGTTCCCACGCTTTGCCACGTGAAGAACCTCGTGCCCACCGGCGCCTGCCGCATGTGCGTGGTCGAACTGGAAGGCGCACGTGGCCTGGTGCCCGCCTGCGCTTACCCGATCAACAACGGCATGAAGATTCAGACGCACTCGGCCCGCGTGATCAAGGCGCGCAAAACCATCATCGAGTTGCTGCTGAGCAACCACCCCGATGACTGCCTCTACTGCGTGCGCAACACCAACTGCGAACTACAGACGCTGGCTGAGCAACACGGCGTGCGCGATCGTCGCTACACCGGCGTGAAGAACAATCACCACGTCGATGCGTCCAGCCCGTCGGTCGTGCGCGATCCGGCCAAGTGCATCCTGTGCGGTCGCTGCGTGCGGGTGTGTGAAGAAATCCAGAACGTGGCCTGCATCGACTTCATCGGCCGCGGGGCCGATACCGTCATCGGCACCACGTTCAACGAAGGTCTCAACACCTCCACCTGCATCAACTGCGGTCAGTGTGTGGTGGCCTGCCCCACCGGTGCGTTGCACGAGCAGAGCCACATCAAGGAAGTGGTCGCCGCGCTCGACGATCCCGGCAAGGTGGTCGTCTGCCAGCATGCCCCGAGTATTTCCGTCACGCTGGCGGAAGAGTTCGGCATGAAGCCCGGTGTGGATGTCGATGGCATCATGACCGCGGCCCTGCGTCGCATGGGCTTCGACCGTGTGTTCGACACCAGCTTCAGTGCCGACCTGACCATCATGGAAGAAGGCAGCGAACTGGTCCACCGCCTGACCAAGGGCGGCAAGATTCCCATGATGACCAGTTGCTCGCCCGGTTGGATCAAGTACGTCGAACAGTTCTACCCGGAATTCCGCGAGAACGTCTCGAGCTGCAAGAGTCCGCAGCAGATGCTGGGCGCGGTGATCAAGAGTTACTTCGCTGAGAACCAGAAGATCAATCCGAAGGAAATCTACAGCGTGTCGATCATGCCGTGCACGGCCAAGAAGTTCGAAGCCGAGCGCCCGGAAATGGCCCGCAATGGTATTCCGGACGTCGATGCGGTGCTCACCACTCGTGAACTGGCGCAACTGATCCGCCTGCGCGGCGTGGACATGATGGCCCTCGACCCCGAAGGCCCGGATACCCCCTTCGGTACCCGCTCAACGGCCGGTAAAATCTTCGGTGCTTCCGGCGGCGTGATGGAAGCGGCACTTCGCAGTGCGTACTTCCTCATCACCGGTGAAGAACTGTCCGATCTGAATGTGAAGGCGGTGCGCGGTTTCGATGGCATCAAGGAAGCCAAAGTGGACATCAAGGGCACGACAGTCGGCGTGGCGGTTGCCAGTGGTCTGGAAAATGCCAAGACCATCATGGAACAACTGCGCAACGGTCGTGATGATCTTCACTTCATCGAAATCATGACCTGTCCCGGCGGTTGCATCTGCGGCGGCGGTCAGCCTCATACGCACAACCCCGAGGCGGCACGCAATCGCATGAAGGCGTTGTACAAACTCGACCGTGATGAAAAGCTGCGCACCTCGCACAGCAACGCGGGCATCCAGCGTTTGTATAAAGAGTTCCTGGGCGAACCGCTCGGCCACAAGAGCCACGAACTGCTGCACACGCACTATGTGGACCGGACGGATGTGAATTGACGTGACGGCATCCCCTCTCCCATGTCGGGAGAGGGGACGAAGGACATCGGCCATGTTCGCAGCGCACATGCCGTTGGTAACCACCATCCGCGAGCGTTGCCGCGTCTGCTATACCTGCGTGCGAGAATGCCCGGCCAAGGCGATTCGCATTGCCGAGGGCCAGGCGGAAGTCGTTCATGAACGCTGCATCGGTTGCGGCAACTGCGTGCGGGTGTGCAGCCAAAGCGGCAAGCACGTGCTCGACCTCACCGGTTACGTGCAGCAGATGCTTCGCAGCAAGGAACCGGTCGCCGCGATTGTCGCGCCGAGTTTCCCCGCAGAGTTTCCCGATATCGACTACCCCGTGGTCGTCGGCATGCTGCGGAAGCTCGGGTTTGCGTTTGTGAATGAAGTGGCGTTCGGGGCGGACCTGGTCGCGCAGCGTTACCGGCAGATGCTCGACCAGGACGATGCGAAGCGGTACATCGCCACCAGTTGCCCGGCGATTGTGGGTTATGTCGAACGATATCACCCACAACTGGTCGAACAACTGGCCCCGATTGTTTCGCCGATGATCGCCGCGGCGCGCGTGCTGCGGCGGGTGCACGGGATGGACCTGAAGATCGTGTTCATCGGCCCGTGTATCGCCAAGAAGAGTGAAGCCGCCGGCAACAGCCTGGCCAACGAAGTGGATGCCGCCCTCACGTTCAGCGAACTACGACAGATGATCGCTCAACAGAAACTGGTGGCCGAAGAAATTGAACCGTCGGACTTCGATGAACCGCACGGCGGCATGGGCACGGTGTTCGCCGTCAGCCGCGGGTTACTGCAGTCGGCGGGATTACATGAAGACCTGATGACCGGCGAGGTCGTCACCGCGGATGGCCGCACACAGTTCCCCGCAGCCATTCGGGAATTCGAAGCAGGCAACCTCGATGCCCGCCTGCTGGAAGTGCTTTGCTGTAACGGATGCATCATGGGCGCAGGCACCACTAGTTGCGAACCGCTGTTCACCCGACGTTCACGGGTCAGTCAGTTCGCGCGCATGCGCACCACGGTGGTCGATCACGCCCAGTGGCAGCACAACCTCGATTGCTTCGCCGATGTTGATCTCACCCGCAAGTACAACCCGAACGACCAGCGCGTGCCCATGCCCAATCGTGAACAGTTGATGGGCATCATGCAGCGACTGGGCAAGCAGCGGCCGCAGGACGAACTGAACTGCGGTGCCTGCGGGTACGATACCTGCCTCGACCATGCCATCGCCATTCATCGTGGGTTGGCCGAAGATGAAATGTGCCTGCCGCACACCATCGAAATGATGCGCGACACCATGGGCGAGTTGACCGCCGCCAACCGCGAACTGGCTTCCACCCGCGAGCAACTGGTACAAACCGAAAAACTCGCCAGCATGGGGCAACTGGCAGCGGGCATCGCGCACGAAGTGAACAACCCGCTCGGCGTGGTGCTGATGTACGCGCATCTGT
>JANQFT010000443.1 GCA_028277685.1 Phycisphaeraceae bacterium | reverse complement strand
CATCCCTCGTCGCATCGTGGATGAGTTGCCGACGGAGTGAGCCTCCGATACGGGGCGACGGCGTTGCTCCCGCAAACAATCCGCAAGGTTAAGCGGGCGCGACGCAGTCGCCCGCTTTTTTCATTCCCCCCACGCGCGAACAAACCACCACCTCTGCTGCCTCAACCCCGATCGCTCAGGGTTACGTTCCACATAATGAATCGCCTCACGCAGATGGTCTTCACTGTCGATGTACACCCACCAACCCTTTCGTGCCCAAGGCGTGGGTAACCTGCCACCACTGTACGGTTGATTCGAAAACGGATGCAGATTCTCACGGTTGAGTTGCGCGGTCGCCGTCGCTTTGAGTTGCTCTGCAATGCGTTCGATGGGTCGATGCGCACGTCCCACAATCAAATGCACATGATCCGGCATGATCGAACACGCAAGCACAGGCAGATCGACCCGATCAATGTAGTCGCCGAATCCCCGCGCCACTGCACGTGCCTGTTCACCGGACCATCGTACGGGCTGGCGGCGTAACGTGTCGCGCATGGCCGTGCGTCGCGCCCGATCAAACTTACGGTGCGCGACGGATCGTGTCGTTTGCACTTTCGTTGCCGGGCCGAATGCCGCCAGTTCATATGAACGCACGAACTGCGACCATGATCCGCGCTCGTCATTGGGTAACCAAAAACCGTAGCACGACAGGATGACGTGATAGGCGATCACCCCCATAAACCACTCCCGATGCGGGGCGGCTGCGCCGCACCCGCTAAACATTCCGCATTGTTAAGCGGGAGCGACGAAGTCGTCCCCGCACGCATACCTACCCACTCACCTACCCAGTTTTTCCCGCAACTTTTGCTGCACGACTTTCGGGTTCGCCTGTCCCTTCGACACCTTCATCACCGCACCGACCAGCCGGCCGATCGCGGCCATCTTTCCGCCGCGCACGTCTTCCGCGGCTTGCGGTTCGGCTGTGATCGCCGCGCTGACCCATTCATCCAAGGCCGAATCGTCACTCACCTGGATCAAGCCACGCTTCTCCGCGAGTTCAGCAGGATCAACATCACTACTTCCGGCGTCGCAACACAAACCGAATAACTCATCCGCACCGTTGCTTGACACTTTGTTATCCGCCACCATCTGTTCGATGGTCGCGATCTGCTGCGGGGTGATCGGCAGGTCACTCACCAGGCAGCTTTGTTCGTTCGCGCGTTTGGCCAGGTTGTTCAGCAGTACCGAAGCTGCCCGTTTGGGTTTGACGCCCGCATCGATCACTGCTTCGTACATCAGACACACATCGCGTTCACCGGTGAGGCTGCGGGCCTGTTTGATGTCCAGACCGTACTCATCTGCGTAGCGGCGTTCTTTCGCCATGGGCAATTCTGGTATTTCAGATTTCAACTCTGAAAGCCACGCATCGCTTACCGTTGCGGGTACCAGGTCGGGGTCGGGGAAGTAGCGGTATTCATCGGCATCTTCCTTATGACGTTGCAGCACGGTGACGCCGCGGTCGTCGTCCCAGCCGCGGGTGGTCTTGGTGCGGTCGTCCATCACGATGCCGTCTTCCAACCACTGTTCCACCTGCCGCGTGTGTTCGTACTCAATCGCACCGCGCACCGCTTTGAAGCTGTTGAGGTTTTTGATCTCGACGATCGGTGTCTTGTACGTTTGCCCGCCCTTTTCAATGATCACATTGATGTTCGGCTCGAACCGCATGTGACCTTTTTGCATGATGCCTTCGGTCACCCCAAGAAATCGGCAGATGTTCCGCAGCGTCTGCCCGAACATCACGGCCTGCTCCGCGGTGGTGATGTCCGGCTCGGTCACAATCTCGAGCAACGGCGTGCCCGCACGATTCAAATCCACAATCGTGTAATCAATCTTCCTACCGCCCGGCGCTTCGTGCGCCAGCTTGCCGGCGTCTTCTTCCAGGTGGGCGCGGGTGATGCGTATCGGCCTGAGTTCCGCATCCGGCTCGGCGGTCATTGGCACATCGATTGAACCGGTGCCACAGATCGGCAGGTCGTATTGGCTGATCTGGTAGTTCTTCGGCAGGTCGGGGTAGTAGTAACTCTTGCGGTCCCACTTGCTCCAGCGCGTGATTTCACAACCCAGCGCCAGGCCAACCTTGATGCTCATTGCCAGCGCTTCACGATTCATCACCGGCAACACGCCCGGCATGCCGATCACGATCGGGTCAATCAGCGTATTTGGCGGCGCATCAAAATTCCGGGGGTGCGCCACGTTGGGGGCACTGGTCCACATCTTGGTGCGAGTGGCCAGTTCAACGTGAATCTCCAGCCCGACTTTCAGTTGGGTTTGCAGTCCCGCAATTTCGACAGTGTTCGCATTCATGCTGAGCATTCTACATGACTGGCCCGGCGTAAGCAGTGGGGATACAATCTGCCGCGACTCACCGGGAGACACTCATGAAATTCCTTGCAGCTGCATTGTGCGTGGTGATGGTCGTTTCCATCGCCCAGGCGGATACCGTTCAACTGATCACCGGCGAAACGCTCACTGGCAAAGTCATTTCGCAGGCCGACAGCAAGGTCCAGTTTCAGCACCCGGTGCTGGGCACGTTGACCATCCCCGCAGATAAAGTGGCCAACGTCACGGCTGCCCAACCTGCAGCCCCCAAAGCTGTCCCCACCCCCAAGCCTGAACCTGCCCCTGCGCCCAAGCCGACCGGCTTCTTCGCTGACTGGGATGCTCGCCTGGAAGTGGGCCTCGGCTTCGGTGATGGCAACAGCCAGTACCTCAACTTCAACACCGCGTTCAAAGCCAAGAAGGAAACCAAGAAGGACCGCTGGGCCTTTGATGCCGCTTACTTCCTCAATGAATCCGATGGTTCCCGCAGTAAAGATGAAGCGACCATCGGCCTGCAGAAGGATTGGCTCCTGCCCGACAGCCCGTGGTTCTACTTCACCAACGGTCGCTTCGATTACGACCGCTTCGCTTCTTACGACCAGCGCGTCAGTGGGGCCGGAGGCGTGGGGTACGACTGGATCAAAACCGATGACCTGAGCGTTACGCTTTCCGCGGGCCTGGGTGCCACGCGCGAGTTCGGTTCGGACAACGAAGATGTCAAACCCGAAGCCTTGCTCGGGGCCAAGGGCACGTGGAAGATCACCGACAACCAGACCCTCGCCGCCAAAACCACGTTCTACCCGGACCTTGGTGATGTGGGTGAATTCCGCTGGGTCAACAGTGCCGAGTGGCTGATCAAGATCAACCAGGACGATGGCATCAGCTTCAAGCTCGGCGCCGAGCACGAGCACAACAGCGAAGTCGACGCCGGCGTGAAGAAGAACGACCTGAAGGTCTACGCCGCCCTGGTGTGGGATTTTTAGCGCGGAACTTGGAACTCACCCAAGCCGGATCAAAGCGCAGCGCCGGTCCGGATTCTTGTCTAGCCGCGACCTGACAGGTCGCGGGATCGGGAATTTCGGAAAAATCACAAAGTTGCGCGCCGTCGCGCCCCGATGGGTGCACACAGTCGAGAACACGCCGGATGAAACGGGAAATAGAACTGTAGGTCCGGGCCCCAACAGTCACGTCCGGCCCTACTGGCGTCGACGATAGCCCACCCTTTCGGGTGGGCGTGGCCCTCGCCCGCGGGGATAGGGGGGATGAGGCACCCCAGCAAACATATCAGGCGGTGACGGATGAACTGAATCGCTTGTATGATCTATAGCCTCATCGGTCTGGCATGAAAGACGATTTTTCACAATCAAGTGCTGCGCACAGCTTATCCAGATGGGGCCGCGTTGTTGCGTGGTTTCTTTTTACCAACGCGGGGCTATGCCTGGCATTGGGATTGGCAAGTGGCGTTGCCATTGAACTGCTCGGCAAGACCGTTAGATTGAACTTTGTCGACTTCGCTATTGGGGCATTGATGCTGGGCACTGCTCAACTGGTCACAATTGCCGTCTTGCAAGGACTGCGAAGCGGTAATTGGTCGGGACGAACGGAGAGAGTAGTTACCGCGCGGGGGTATCTTCCGTGGCGTTACTGGTTGGGACTGGTGTTCTTCATTTTCCTCGCGCTTTTCAAGGCAGCGGTTGGCATATGGGTGTTGATCGCAAGCGTTCAGCCTGATGCGTAACTGGCAGGTCACTGCAGACCGAATGAAGCGTTGATTGGGTGAACACATGGGCAAGCCGCGCTGGAAATTCATGGAGCCGGGGGCAATTGGGTATCTGCGGATGCTGGGTGCGTTGCCGGGTGATCCACCAACCGAACCAAAGCGCAAACGAACGCACAGGCCCAGGCGACTTTCAGCGCGGCAACACAAACAATGGCAGCGACAGAAAATCATGCAGCGGCAACCGTGGTGGTTGCGCTTGTTGTTCTGGCGATAACAAAGGTGGGTGTTCATGCTTGATCAAGCTGATTTGGAAATGGCCGTCGACCTGCAGAAGCGCAGTTATTGTCTGCTGCAGTGGATGGGAACCGCGGTGCGCAAGGGGTTTGTCGACTTCGGCACTGCGCATAACTATGCCAGTCTGCCGGAGGCGATGGTGGATTGGGTGGGCAAGCACGAGCAGAACATGCCCGCCGAAGCACGCGTGCCGCATGAGCAACTGCCACAGTTCGCCGCATTCTTCAGCACCTATCTGACCAACTCGTTTGAGCTGGTGCAGGACCCCGGCAAGCGGTTGTATTCACCGCGGGCGCACTGTTTCTGTCCGCTGTGCAGTTGGCTGGTGAATGCGCCGGACCTGAAAACGAAGAAACTCACATCCGCTGACAAGCGGGCTGCG
>JANQFT010000309.1 GCA_028277685.1 Phycisphaeraceae bacterium | reverse complement strand
CGCTGCCACCGGCCGGTCACCACTTCAGCTCCGCTGATTGTGGCTGGACCTTCACCCCACGACGGATCACGCGTCAGACGGATCGGTTGATCGGCAGTTCCCGAAGTGTTGGCGACCAGCGCCCCGCGATAGACCACGCCACCTTTGAACACGTACGTGGCCGGTCCGTTTGCCACGGCGGATTTTGCCGCACCAGTGGCGCGTCTGTCCCACGGGTGGTGCTTCCACGGTTTCGCCTTCGTGCCGGCGTTGGCATCGTCGCCGTTGGCGAAATCGATGTAGTAAACTGTCTTGCCCGCCATGTACTCAAACGGCTTTGGTGTCCATTCCAAATCAACCGCGCCACGGCCGGTGATGACCGGCGAAGCGACATGATCGTTCCACAGAAAGTCGCTCGCGTTCCAGCCGACTTCGGCCGCGCCGACGCTGCTGTATGACAAAGTAACAACAAGCAAAATCAACTGACCGAAACGCTGTGGGTGATGCGTACTCAAGGGTATTCTCCGGGCTTGGACTGTCGGTCGCGGGCGGGTTTCGTAGCAGAAAGACGTCAGGCCGGATGGACCTGTGGCGTGTTCTTGAACTTAATATCTGTGCGAGGTTTATTAATCGGTGAGTGGGTCTAATCGTTCCAGCCGGCGCCGGAGAAGTCGCGTTTCTGGCTGTCGTTCATCTTCCGGGCTTCGTCGTAATTCATGCTCTGGGCGTGACCGTCGCCCATGGCGAAATTGGCCACATCGTTGGGATGGCCCTGACCCTCGATGCCGTAGAACCCGCTCATCCATGGCCAGGGGTAACGTGATTTGGCTCGGATGGTCAAACTGGCGTAGGCGTTGGCGTATGGGTGGTCCACCCATACGGACGTGTCATACCAGTCGTTGCGCGCCACCTCAGCGAACCAGACGCGCTGGCCATGCAACAGCCTCGAGACCTTCAGTTGACTCAGTTTCGATGGCGGTGCGGGATACCATGGCAGCGACTTCGAGCCACCGGCGTAAGCGCTGGGCGCATAGCCCGCGGGGAAACCACTGCGGGAGGACGCGACTCGGTCCATCTCCGGGCAGCGCAGACTGCTTTGCGATGTCTGCCACATCAGCGAGCGTTTGTACCAGATATCCAGCCCGATCGTGGGCGGCACGCCGGGGGTGTGGTAGTAAGGGTAGGCAGCCCTGCCCGTCTGGTTGCGCGGAATGCTGCCTTGCCATTCGCCAGCGTAGGTCGATCCCCAGATCGCCAACTGTCGCAGGTTATTCTGACAGACAACGCCGCGCGTCACCCGCCGCGCTTCGTTCAGCGCAGGTAACAGCAGACTGATCAGCAACGCAATGATCGCCACCACCAACAACAGTTCGACCAGCGTGAATGCGCGACGTGACATGGTGCTGTTCCTGATGAATAGGCATAGCCACGGATGGATATCCGTGGCTATGCCTGTGTCCCCTTCACCCGCGACGCTTCAGCATCACCAGTCCCCCCAGACCCAGCAGTACCAGCGACGCCGGTTCGGGAATCGGGAACACGATGTTGTCCAAGGCGATCGTGCCGGCCGCACCCCGGGTGATCAGCCTGATGCCGCCCAGGTTCAGATCCGCGTCCGGGTCTTGCAGCGTGCCGCGCGTGTCATCGAAGGGAATCCAGCCGTTAACGTTCCCAGACACCGCATTGCTGATGACCGAGTTATCCTTCGACATGCGCACGAGCAGGTTGTCGTAGTCGACATCGAAAGTGATCTTCGCCGTCACACCGTCGGACAGCAGGCCTGAAAAGGTATGTGTGACGACCGGGCCGGGATGGTTGGCCGTGTTGTAGCGGATGCTCACGTTGCCGCTTTCATAGATGTCCCAGTTGCCGACCGGCGTGTACTCACTGCCATCGCGGCCGAAGTCAAACGTCGCGATCCGGGCGGTACCACTGCTGGCGTTCAGGGTGATGTCAAAAGTCAACGTCTGAATGCCGGTGGGATTGGGGTTGGCCAGCCCCGTGTTCGCCGTCGTCATGGCGAATGTAGCGATCTTTGTGCCGGGGTTGGAGACGGACTCCACGTACCCGTCACCAGCGGTGTTCTTGACTTCCCAGCCGCCGGTATGAGCGCCCGCACCGGTCCAGGTATCCTGGCCCAGCAGTTCACCGTCGGTGTACGTCGGGCTGTTGAAGTCGATCGTGAAGGCCTTCGCGTCTACAGCAAAGATCAGCAAAGCGGCGATGGCCAATAGGGTTACGGTTCGTCTCATGGCTCTTAATCCTCCAGAAGTGTGTTGATCTGCCCTTACGGCTCTTCCATCATCTCCATGCTTATGTGTGTCGCTGTTCTTCCTTTTCCTCATGTTCGTGTTACCCACCAAGTGATCCTCCTGTAAGTGTGATCCAAACGCTTCAGGCAGATTCATCTACCTGCCCGTTGGCCGGTCCGGCCGAACCTGCCCACGAGGCGTAGAACGGAACCGCGCGCGCGGGCATCGGCGCGGCGGTGGGACCTTCCAGTTTTTGCAAAAGCATCGCCATCGCCGCGCGGCCCACGTCGCCCCACGGTGTAACCACGGTGTCCAGGTCGGCGGTGACGTTGGTCATCTCCGATTGTTCGATCTGGATCAGTGAGATGTCCTGCGGAATACGCAGACGCAGATCAAGTGCGGCCCGCATCAGGCACACCACTTCTGAACGTCCGTATGCCACCACCGCCGTAGGACGATCATCGCCCGCCAGCCAATGACGCACTTCATCGATGCACGGGGTCGCTTCCGAGATCGGTTCGATGGGGGCACGGACATCGGTAGTGGCCAGTCCTGCTTCGCGGAGTGCGCGCTGCACCCCCGACCCGCGATGGCCCACGCTGTAATGCTTGTCCGTCAGAAACGACAGGTAGCTGATGCGGCGATGGCCCAACTCGATCAGGCGCGAGCACGCCAGATGGCCCGCGCTTTCATCATCCGGATACACGCAATCGTGTTCACCCAACTCGTTCATCCAGATCGTGGGCAGCCCGGCGGCCTCGATGCATTGCTTGGCCTGTGCACCAAAACCGTGGTACCAGTGGGCGAGCACGGCATCCACGCTTAGCTCGCGCAGCAAACGCGGCGCGTAATCCGCATCATCTGCCAGACGATCCAGCCAGAGATCGGCAATCGTGATGTTCAGGTTCTGTCGACTGGCCGTATCGCTGATTGCCCCAAGCAGTTCCGCCGGGAACATCATGCCAGCTCCCACGGAATTAGCTGGCACCACGATGGCCACGCTGCCGAACTGGCCGCTGCGGGTGGCGCGGGCGGCGGCATTGGGTCGATAGCCCAATTGATCTGCGATGCGTCGAATCTTCCGTGCTCGGCGCGCCGCATCAGACCGCGTAGCGCTGTACCGACCGTTCAGCACATTCGACACGGTCATTGTCGTGACGCCTGCCCGCTTCGCGATTTCCCGGAGGGTTGCCATGGGTCCTCACATAAACATAGAACGTTATAAATATATGACGTTAAATGTTAATGTCAAGGTAATTTTCGGCAGTGGGTCAGTTTGCACCGACTGGCCTCAACGAGCCGCGCCCGTGAGGTAGTGGTCGGCTCAATCATACGAGGATGGGGGTATTTCCTGCGGCCCGACGACCAGTCCTTCACGGACATTATGCGCCATTTGTTTGTTAGTCATGGCGCACGAAAGCGTTCGCGTTGATACTGATGTTGACCTTACTCACCAAAGAGTCATCAGCATGCTCCTTCGCCGTTCGTGCGACAACTGGATCAACGTCACTGCATCGAGACCCGCTTCGCGCATCTGACCAACTTCGGCGGCACCCTGACTTGCCTGCCCCCGGGTGCGTGGCCTGCATCGCGTACGTCTCTGAGTCGCCGGTAAAATCCTCATCCGACTCGCAAGAGATCAATACCAACGACAAACAGCCGCATAAGGTCCGTGAAGTAGCGGCCATCGGACCGCAAGAAGTACCGGCCGATGCGTCGAATACACTTTGATGGTTTGGTGCCTCGATGGCTGGCATGTCCACTGGCATCGCATGAAGGCTTGACTTATCATCAAATGCCTGAATCTGCATAGGAATCGACACCCATGGCACAGATGCGCGAGATCAGGGGACGGCTGAAGGCGGTTGGCAACATCAAGCGGATTACCCGCACGATGCAGATGATCGCCACCAGCAAGTTCCAGGCGGCGGCGCGGCGCGCGCTGGCCACCAAGCCCTACAACCAGAAGATCGCTGAACTGGTGAGTAACCTGGCTGCGGCGACGGCAGGGTCGGATATTTCTCACCCGTTGTTTGGCAAAGCAAACGGACAGGCTGATGGAGGGGCTGAACCAACGGGCAAGCGCCTGCTGCTGGTGTTGACCAGTGATCGCGGTTTGTGCGGCGGGTACAACGGCAACATCCTCCGCACGGCGGTGTCGTTCCTGAAAGATGATTACGAAGGTGAAACTGTACTCGAAGCGGTGGGGCGTAAAGGCATCGCCTACTTCCGTTTCACCGGTTTCGATACCGCGGCCACGCATGCGTTTGGTGAATCACCCTCGTTCGCTGAGGTGCAAAGAATCGCTGAGCAATACATCGAACGTTTCAGCGCCGGCGAGTTCGACAGCATTCACATCGCATACATGCAGTTCATCAGCAACGCCCGGCAGACGCCGACCATCACGCAGTTACTTCCCATGCAGCCACCTGAAGTGAAGTCGTCCACCGAGGATGACAAGAAGAAGGGCGAGGTGACCTACGACTTCAGCCCCGAACCTGCGGAACTGCTGGCCCAACTTCTGCCCATCACCGTCACCACGCAGCTTTACCAGTGTGTGAACGATGCGGTGGTGAGCGAGCATGTGGCCCGCATGGTGGCGATGAAGGCCGCGACCGACAACGCCGACGAAATGGGCAAGGGCCTGCGGCGCAAGTTCAACCGCGCCCGTCAGACCCAGATCACCACCGAACTGAACGAAGTGGTGGGCGGTGCGGAAGCGCTGGGGTAAGGGAATCTGCGATCTGTGATCGACGATCTTCGATCTGTTGAAATGTGGGTGGCTTGGCATCGTGCAGCAGAACCGGATTTGGCCCCAGATCATAGATCGAACATCGTAGATCGTAGATCGGAGATCGGAGATCATTTCACACATGGATGTGTACATCGATAACGACGCGGCGGAGTTAGTCGGCTCGACGTTGGGCGATCTGCTGGAGGCTGCCCGCAAACAACTCGATTCGGAAGGCCGACTGGTGGTGGAAGTACGCGTTGATGGGCAGACGCTTACCGGTACGCAGTTCGAAGAGAGTTGCGAACAACCGGTCGATGCGGAGGAAGTGCAGTTCATCACCGCCCAGCCACACGAATTGGCCAAGCAGACTTTGCTCGATGTGAAAGACGCCCTTGCCGATGCCCGTGAAGCGCAGGAACAGGCGGCGGAACTGCTGCAAAGCGATCGCGCGGTCGAAGCGATGGATCATGTGCGGGTGGCGCTGACCATCTGGCAGCAGGCGCAACAGTCGTTGTTGCAGTCGGCGCAGCTTCTGAACGTGCCGTTGGACGAAATGAAAGTCGGCGAGCGCGGCGTGGCGGACATCATCGATGAACTGACCGAACTGCTGAACCAGGTACGCGACCAACTGACCGGCGGCGACCATGTGGGTCTGGCCGACACGCTGGCCTATCCTCTGGCCGACGCGCTGGACGGCTGGTCTGCCCTCATTGACGTGATGTGCGAACGCATCACCGCGATGAAAGATGGCGTATAAGCATTAACCACTAAGGCACCAGGTTGCCTTTTTCTTGGCTCCGTCTTGGTGCCCTTGGTGCCTTGGTGGTTCAAACAGGTATCCTGCGACATGGGTCACCCCACAAACATCGACGCCCTGATGGAAACCGCTTCGCAGAAGCTCAGCGCCATGGATTACGCTGCCTGCGAACAGTTGTGCCTGCAGGCCCTAGAGGCGGCGAAACAGGCGAACGATTTCGATCGCATCGCGCGCATCCTCATGCCGTTGCAGGAAGCGCGACGGTGGCGGCGCCAGGCGGCGCTCGATGCCGGCGTCCACGTCATTGGTCACAAGCGAACGACCGACGAACTGCTTCAACAGCATGAAGCCGGCTGCCTGCTGCTGCAGAATCCGCCCTACACCACCGAAGACGAAAAAGCTGTCCGCGAAGCCGCGCTGCACACCGGTCGCCCCATCGAAGTCCTGTTGCTCGACGCCGATGGCCTCCGCGCCGCCTTCGCCCACGCGCTGCAGGAACGTGGTGACGCCATTCTGGCAAAGCTGCCGCGCGATGCGGATGCCACCATCACAGCTACCGCCTTGCTCGATCAACTCGACGAAATCGGCGACCACGAAATCGCCCACCAACGCCTCGCCGAAGCCGCCCAGCAAGCGGCGCGTGGTTAGTCAGCAGTAATATGTTCTCTCTTTCTTTGGCGCAGAGCTTGGGCCGCGTCATGGGCGGTTCTTTCGTCTGAATCGGTCGTGAGGTGTTGCAGTACATCATCAGGTGAATTCATATGGGATGTTACTGCGTGCCTTACTTCTGTATGTTCGCTCTGGGCAAGCACCCTCAGCACTTCAGCATCCGTGCATGGATTCTTCGCCAGGCTCATTTGTATATGGGGGTTCTCGTCATGTGCCAGCCTCCATTGTATCGCCACGGGCAGAGGATTGAACTTGGCTAAAGACAGTCTTGCGTACAAGTCATCAAACTCCAGCAGGTGCTGTAATACTTCTCCGTGAAAGTTGGGGTGCTTTGCAACGTGATGAACACTTTGTTTGGCTACTACTAACACAGCCGTTGCTCGGAGAAGTGTATGAGTAGGCGTATCGCGTTTCTGGATCAACGCACTAGCCACAGAAATTGCGACTGAGCGGTCTGAGTGGTCAAGCATCTTCGTCAATGTTGTAGTGGGGGTTTTCTTGTTACATATGACGCCGCGGCAAACCCATGGGTCTGGTAAAGCAGCGAGCTGAGTTAACTGGTCAGGAGAAAGTGATGGGTGACGTGCAGCATCGTGGCGAGCATGCGGCAACTCGGCGTTGCGTGCTAGGTCTTCGGCGATTGCTGCGGGAAGGTGGGGAATATGAACAAGCCTGTTGATGTGGCCAAGGTCATAATCCCGCCACCTACCTTCACCATAGATACGCAATATTGCTTGTTGCGAACCAGTGCGCTCGTTTAGTGCGCGATCCCGGGCCATTCGGCTGTTCGCATAGTGTTCACTTGCATGCCACCCCAGTGGCAAACTGTACGCAATGATCAGCAACGCAATTGCCAGCCACCCTATATGCACAGGCTTCCATGTGCTCGTCTGGTAACGTGTCTGCCAAAGCGACCAGCTACCGATTAATACCGCACAGATCGACCAGGTGAACGGTATAACGCAAAAAACAAAGGCCAGAGCAAAACCAAAGTGTATGAACGCATCTCCCAACGCTGCCAACCCCATGCCGCCACCGCCGCGGGCAGGTGGTCCAAGCCATTGGCCTAGCGCGAGGGCTTGTAAACAGGAAAGAATGAGCGCGACACTGGCTATCGCAAGGCTGAAGCGTTTTGTTTGAACAGCCTCCAGTCCACAAAGAAATGCTACCAACACCAAAGCACCTGAAATGACAAGCCACAATGCATCCATACAACAATCCCCATGTTTGCTGCTTCGCCAAGCTACTTTGCCGTATGGACCAGTGAACAAATCATACCACATGCCACATCCTCTGGCTTCCGCTATCATTTGCCCATGGTCATTCTCAAGGTTCAGAACCTGGTTAAGAAATACGGCGGGCGCACCGTGGTCAATCACGTGTCGTTCCACGTGAGGCAGGGCGAAATCGTCGGACTGCTTGGGCGCAATGGCGCGGGCAAGACGACCAGCTTCCGCATGTCCATGGGCATGATCACCCCGGAAGAGGGTCAGGTGGTGTTCGAGGGGCACGATGTTTCGAACAAGCCAATGTACCGGCGGGCGCGGCTGGGCATGGGGTATTTGTCGCAGGAACCGAGTGTGTTTCAACGTTTGAGCGTGCGGCAGAACCTGCTGGCCATCCTGGAAACCCGGCCCATCGCCCGGGCACAGCAGAACGAAATTGCCGACCGGTTGATGGAACAGTTCGACCTGATGAAACTGCGCGATCAACACGCCCGCACCCTCAGCGGTGGTGAGCGACGCAAGCTGGAAATCGCCCGCGCGCTGATCAGTGAGCCATCACTGGTCTTGCTTGACGAACCGTTCAGCGGCGTCGACCCGGTGGCGGTGGAAGAATTGCAATCGGAAATTCGTCGCCTGCGGGATGAAGAGAACATCGCGGTGTTGGTAACCGATCACAACGTCCAGCGCACGCTGGAGGTGTGCGACCGTGCGTACATCCTGCATGAGGGCAAGGTATTGCGCGAAGGGCCACCGAAGGACCTGATCAACGACAAAATGGTGCGCGATGTATATCTGGGTTCGACATTCCGGGGTGATGAATTCGACTAAATGGTTAATCGGTGAATCCGTTGTTCTGTTCATCGGTAGTGGGCTAAACACATATGGCACAAATTTCAACTGATCAACTGATCAACGGATCAACCGATCAACCCACTTTCCACGTCATCCACCTGCCCGGCATGCAGGGAGAAATCCGCTGCGACCGCTGGTTCTGCGGCGGGCTGCGTGCGGGTGAGCTTTCACCGGTGCGTATTCACGATTGGACGAAGTATCGCTGGCCGCTGAAAAACCTGCGCAATCGCGCGATGCATGCAGCGGGCGCCGCGGAAGTGGCAGACCTGGTGCGCGCCATTCGTACCAGTCATCCCGAGACGCGTATCGTGCTGACAAGTCACTCCACCGGCGCGATCATTGCCCTGGAAGCGGCAGCGCAACTCGAACCCGGCATGGTCGAGCAGGTGTGGCTGCTGGCCGCGGCGGTGAAACGTGGTTACGACCTGCAGCCGGCGCTGGTGAATGTGTCCTGCATGGTGAATGTCCACTCACGGCTCGACTTGATCTTCCTCTGGGCGGGTACGCTGCTGTTCGGCACGGCTGACGGCGCGCATGCCACGTCGGCCGGTTGGGGGGGATTCACCGGTCCGGGCAGTGACGATGCGAAACTCGAACAGTGGGCGTTTCGTTCGAAGTGGTCGAGCATGGGGTACGCGGGTGGGCACCTTGGCCCCCTGGCCGCAGCGTTCGCCCGACGAATCATCGCTCCGGCGATCATGGCGTTTGCGCCGCCTAACCCGTAAAATGAACGCATGCCACGTCAAGCGACCTATCTCTGTCTGATCATCTGCACCTTGGCCTTAACTGGTTGCATCAAACGCACCATCACCATCCACTCTGCGCCCGAGGGTGCGGTGGCGTATCTGAATGATGAAGAAGTGGGTCGCACGCCCGCCACGGTGCAGTTCACGTGGTACGGCAAGTACGATGTCCGCCTCGAGAAAGATGGCTACCAGACGCTGACCACCGTGGCTGAAGCTAAAGCGCCGTGGTACGAAACCCCGGGCATTGATCTGTTCGCGGAGATGGTGCCGGGCGATCACCATGTCGACCTTCAATGGCACTTCGATCTGCAGCCCACCGAACCGGTGGATGAAGCGAAGCTGATTGGCCACGGCAAACAGTTGCGGGCGTTGTTGAATCAGGCGGGGCAAACCAAGTAACACATCACAAGTTTGGCCGTCTGTATTGGTGGGTACAACTTCGTGGGGATACAGACATGTCGAATCTGTCTAAGCGTCATGAGTTTCTCACTTTCATCTGCGATTACAACCCGTTCTATCTGCTGAGTGCGTTGTGCATGTTTGGCGCGTGTTGGGGGTTCAGTCATGCGCTGGATATGCAGGTGGGTGATGTATCAAAAATCATCTGGCTGATCGGCGTGTTGACATTGTACGAAGCACTGGTGATCGGCCTGGCGATCTACCTGGTGCGTCGTCATGGGCTGGCGCGTGATGCCTTGATTCTGCTGTTGATCGAAACGGTGTTCATCACCGACGCCACGTTCCTGTTTGCCGAATGTTTCACAATTGATGCGGACGCGGGGATGTGGATCAACGCAGTGGGGCTGTTGCTGACCGTGGTGAAGCTGTTCGTGCTGATTCGTCTGATGAAGTTGCGCTTTAATGCGGCAGACCTGTTGGCTCTCGGCGCGGTGCTGGTACTGTTGTTTGCGTTACCCGGTTGGCTGTCGGTGAAACCGGGCGACGGTGGTGCGCTGACGCCCAAGGATTTCTATCACTGGTCGTGGATCATCGCCGCGATTCCGGTGCTGCATCTGTTGCTGAGTTCGTGGTGGCGCAAGTCGGTTTGCCCTGATGCGATTGATATCCGGTTCGATCAACGTGCACGCAGCTTCCTGTTGTACATTCCGTTTCTGTTGCTGGTGGTGCGCCTTTGCGAATTGCTGTGGGTGCACAAGGTGGGTAACGACTTGGTTTACATCATGCCGATCGGTCTTGCGGTGGTGGTGTGGCTGACGCGCCTGCATCCGGCTGGTGCGCCGAACATGGTGCTGGCCCGCTGGCAGTTTGCGTTGCTGGGTTTAGTGACCGTTTGCCAGTTCGGTGGGCCGTATGACCTGGTGTATGACGTTTCGTGGTGGGGTGAAGGTGTGGTGACGCCGTTTCGATGCGCGATGATGGGCGGTGCGGCGGGCCTGTTGATCATGTTTGCCTACCTGCGGCTGATCAGTGTGATGATTGCGGCCGCCGTGTTCATAACCAGCGGATTGTTCGGCGCGACCCCGAGCGTGGCGATCGAGAACATCATCAATCTGCTCGAAGCGTTGGGTCGCAACGTGCGCAAGCTGTTGCCGACGAAACCCGCACACTGGGGTATTGTGGCCATCGTGGGGGCGTTTGTCATGCTGGGCCTGGGAGCCGTGGTCAGCTTGGCGCGGAGTCGAATCCTTCCGGCCGATGAACCGGAGGATGAACAAACGCCTCCATCATCCACGGTGCACGAATAGGTTCATCCGTTCATGAACAAAAATCACACCGCGCGGGCTGGCGTGCCGAGCGCGGTGGTTTCGTCGGCGATGTTATCAATGACCACTGCCCCGGCGCCCACCACCGTGCGGGCGCCGATGGTGACGAACGGAATCGCCGTGGCGTTCGCGCCCACCATGGCCTGATCGCCCACGGTCACTCTTCCGCAAAGCGTGGCCCCGGGTGCCACATGTGCGCAGCGGCCGATGTGGTTGTGATGTTCGATGATGGCCCCAGTGTTGATGATTGCGCCTTGTTCGACCACCGCTTCTGAGTGTACCACCGCGCGAGGGCCGATGAACACGCCGTCGGCGATTTCCGCCGAGTCACTTACGATGGCGGCCGGGTGAATCACGGTGCCCAGTGTTTTCGACATCTTTACCAGGGCATCGATGAGCGTGGCGCGGTCGTGGTTATCGCCGATGGCTACGATGCACGCCGCATCTTCGGCCGCGTGGGTCTGGCAGGCGTCGAGTACCTGCCACTGGCCCACCGGGGTGCCGGCCGGCTTGGCGCTATCGACAAAACCGAGCACCGACCAACCGGACAGCGCCGCCGCCTCGGCCGTCACCAACCCGTGCCCGCCCCCGCCGTAGATGATGAGGTTTCGACTGTTGGATGTGTCGCTCATGCTGTTATTGTCGCGGTGGGTTGGTCATATCACAAGCACGAAGTTCAAAGTGAGCGTTCACACACCTACAATGCGGATATGAATCTGGCGGATCGCTCATCACCCCACTTCAGCGTTGGCTGCGTGAAGTTCCTGAACACCAAACCGTTGGTGGATGGCATCGAGGCGCACCGCGATGTGCGACTTCATGCCGGTGTGCCCAGCGCACTGCTGCAAGACTTGCTGCGGGGTTTCACAGACATAGCGCTTTGCCCGGTGATCGATTACCAACGATCACCCGAGCCGTTGGCGATTGTGCCAGTGAGCGCGATTGGTTGCGATGGGCCAACCATGACGGTGCGTCTGGTTTCACGCGTGCCGATCGACCGCATCGCCACGGTGCATGCGGATACCGATAGTCATACGTCCGTGGTGTTGTCGCGCATCATCCTGCACGATGGGTACGGCCTGACGCCGCAGTATGTCGACCTTCCCCCGCAGGTGTTGACTGAGAACGCCGACCTGCCTGACACGTTGTTGTTGATCGGTGATAAAGTCGTGACGCATCATCCACCTGCCCAGACGCACCCGCATGTGCTGGACCTCGGCGAGGCCTGGCATGAACAGACCGGTTTGCCGTTTGTGTTTGCGGTGTGGATGGCGAAGTTGCACACGCCGCTTGGCGATCTGCCCGCGCGATTGGATGCGTTACGCCAAGCCAATGCGCAGCGGTTGGATGAGATTGTCGCGCAGCATGCTGGAGAGATCGGTTGGCCGACGGAGCTGGCGCTGGCGTACCTGACGGATCGTCTGGTGTATGACGTGGGGCCACGTCAACGCCAGGCGATGCAGCTTTACTGGCAACGAGCCGCGGTGCTGGGGCAGATCGACGAGTTACGTCCGATGATCATCCATACCGATGCGTGCGGTAGTTCGGTATCCTGAAAAACACCATGCCTGCGTTTGCCTGTGAACCTTTGGCCACCCTCACCCGGCAGTTGGTGTACGCCCCGGCCGAGCGGCGACACCGGCAGATGGATCGCGCAGAAAGTCTCTACTGGCAAATTGAACCGAAGCACCATTACCCGTTGGAATGGGTGATTGTGCAGATTACCGAATACCGCCCCGATCGCGCGGATGAAGATGTCACTCTGGTGGGTTCGGCCGTGCGGCAGGATTTACTCCTGATGGTCGATCAACTCAGCGCTTCATTGGATGAATCGGCCGACGCCTATGAGCCGCTACCGATCACGTTGGAACAGTTATGTCAACAACTGCAGGTGACCAGCAAGACGATCGGCCGTTATCGTCGCAAGGGTCTGTTCGCCCGTCGACTGCGCTTTGCCGATGGTCGCCGGCGGGTGGGATTCCTGCCCGGCAGCGTGGAGCGATTTCTCGCCACGCAGCCGCGCAAAGATTCGAGCTTTACTCGACTCGACAAGATAACCAGGCAGCAGATCATCAGCCGCGCGCGGCGCATTGCGAACCGGGTGAACACCACGCCATTTGCCGCGGCGCGACATCTGGCGAGTAAGTATGGCCGCAGCACTGAAGCGATTCGTCTGTTGTTGATCAAGCACGATCAGCAGCACCCGGACCAGGCGATCTTCACCGAACACACGCCGCCGCTCACGCTCAAACAGCAACGGGTGATTCACCGGGCGTATCATCGTGGTATCAGTGTGACGGCGTTGGCCAAACGCTTCGGCAAAGCGCGAGATGCGATCTACCGTGCGATCAATCAACGTCGAGCGGCTGCTCTGGCGGAACTCAACCTGCGCTATGTGGCCAGCCCCACGTTTAAACTTCCCGATGCGGAAGAAGTCATCCTCAGTGGCGATGTGGCGAACGTTTCGCGCGATGATGGTGAAACACCCACCGATATGTCACGCGAAACCGTCGACCGTACCGTGCTCGAAGCGCTGCCCGCATACGTGCGCGATCTTTATGACGTGCCGTTGTTCGATGCTGCGGGCGAGTTGGCCATGTTCAGTCGGTACAACTACCTGAAGTATGTCGCAGGCAAGTTGCGTGAGAGATTGGATCGCTACCGACCGCGTTCGAGCAGTCTGGATCAAATCGAAACCTATCTCCGTCGCGCGGTGACCATCAAGCAACATCTGGTTCGGGCGTATCTGCGGTTGGTGGTGTCGGTGGCGCGACGGCAATCGCTTACCGCGGTCGGTCAAACCGAAAGCCTGATCGATCTGGTGGGCGAGGGTAACCTCGTGCTACTGGACGCGATCGAAACGTTTGATGTGGGCAAGGGCAATCGCTTCAGCACATATCTGACGTGGGCGCTGATGCGGCATTTCGCCTCGCGCAAACGCAGGCCGGAGTTGCTTTCATCGACGGATGAACAGGCCCGCACCGAGTATTGGCCCACCAGTATGAATCCTGCCATTGCTGCCACCGAAGATGCCGAATACACCCGGCACACGCTCGCTCAACTGCTGGATGAACTGGACGAACGCGAGCGCCTGGTCATCACCCGCCACTTCGGTTTGAGCGATGGTGTCGCCGACGCCAGCGAGCCGCGCACCCTGGCGCAGGTGGGGGAGGAACTGGGTGTCACCGCCGAACGTGCCCGACAGATTGAGCATCAGGCCCTGGCGAAACTGCGACGTGCGGCCTCGCGCCTCGGAGTGCGCTTTGCCGATGCGGTGCCGCTGTCGGATGGGTTGGGGCGGGAG
>JANQFT010000275.1 GCA_028277685.1 Phycisphaeraceae bacterium | reverse complement strand
TCAGCCTGCGGTACGACCTGGAAGAGGCCCACCTTGACCAACTGGTCGAAGCGATTGGCGACCCGCTTTGATACACTACCGCCCATGGCCAAACGCAAGACATCTGAACCCGAAATGCCGAAGTATGAGCAGGCGGTCGAGCTGCTCGAACAGATCATCGAACGCATCGAGTCCGGTGAGATCGGCCTTGAGCAGAGCATCGAGCAGTACGAACAAGGCATGAAGTTGATCAAACATTGTCGTAGCGTGCTCGATCGGGCCGAATCAACGATCAAGAAGCTATCGTTGGAAGACGAAGAAGACGAAGCGGCCGATACTGCTGAGTAACACGATCGTTGGTTCCCCGCGTCGAGCTTGTGCATGCAACTTCTTCACTACAGTTATCTCATCGCGTCGGTCATGTTCGGTGCGTGCATCGGCAGCTTTATCAACGTGATCGTCTATCGCTTGCCTAAAGGCATCAGCATGGTCACGCCGCCATCGAGTTGTCCCGGCTGTGGGTACAAACTCGCCTGGTACGACAACGTACCGGTGCTGGCGTGGTTCTACCTGAAAGGCGAGTGCCGCAAGTGTCAGATGAAGATCAGCTTCCAGTACCCGCTGATTGAGGCGATCTGCGGATTACTGTTTGGCGTGTGGTTCGTGATCTGCTTCATGACGAACATGCGCCCGGATTTTGCCGGGGCGGGTTTCGCTTATACGTGGCCACCGCTGGTGATGTACTTCGTGCTTTGGGGGGCATTACTTGCGGCAACATTGGTCGATGCTCGCTATTACATCATTCCACTTACCATCCCCTGGGTGGTGATCGGCGCAGCAATCATCGTGATGCCGGTGTCGGTCTGGCTGTTGCCGGAGATGCGGTTTTTGCATCCGTACCTGGATACATCTGACTACGGCAAAGCCCGGATGATCAGCCAGGAAATGTGTGCTGCCCCCTTATCGCACATGGGGTTGACGTGGTTCATCATACCTGTGTGCGCCACGGCAGGATTGGTTTTGTCGAACCTGCTGGTGTGGCTGAAGGTGATGCCGCGCAGCTTCGATAACCTCGACACCAGCGGCGAGCAATTGGACAACCCCGAAACGTGGGCACAGCATCCTCATCCGCGACGCGAGATTCTGAAGGAAGGCGCATTTCTTGCGCTGCCAGTGATTGGCGTGTTGGCAGGTTGGTGGTTCACCCGGGAGGTTGTTTACAGCGCGGCAGACTGGTACGCCGCCATTCCGCTACGCGCCTTGGCCGGCGTGCTGACCGGATTGCTGGTGGGCGGGGGTATCGTGTGGATCACACGTATTTTGGGCACGCTCGCGTTCGGCAAGGAAGCGATGGGACTGGGCGATGTGCATCTGATGGCGGCCGTCGGTGCGGTGTGTGGCTGGCGGGTGGCGGTGTTGGCGTTTTTCATCGCGCCATTCATCGGATTGGCGTACACCGGCATCAGTCATGGCGTGGGACGGCTGCTCAAACGCAACATCCGTGTGATTCCCTACGGCCCGCATCTGGCCGCCGCCACCTACCTTGTGGCCATTTTCCGCGAGATGCTCTACGAAAAGTTTGGTATTCTGTTGGGCATGTGATTCATTTTGAATCATCGCTGCTTGTGTGAGCCGATCTGCGGGTCGGCAACGTCTGTGCATCTGGAGACAGATACCAGACCCATCGCCTCGCAGTGTTCACGGATGAGCCAACACAATCGAAACAGGAAGGACAGCATCATGATCAAGGGGAACCTGGCCAAGCGCAGCTGGGCACTCATCGCGCTTATCGCCGCCGCCACCGCACTGACCGGTTGCGACAACTACAAAAAGAAGTACGAACTGGTTTACGCGGAGAACATCGAACTGCGGCAACGTCTCGATGCGTCCAACGCCGACCTTGAAGTGTGCCAGTCCGATCGTGATAACCTGCTGGCCAAACTCAGCGACATGGAAAAGATGCAGGCAAGCACCGTCACACCCGCAGCCGCAGCCAACACCGGGTTTGAGCAGATCGGCGGTATCAGCGTTGAACGCGGTGCCCGCGGTGAAGTGACCGTCCGCGTGCCCGGCGATGTGCTGTTCGCCAGCGGCCAGGTCTCTTTGAAGTCAGCCGCCAAAAATACGCTGGGCCAAATCGCCTCGGTGTTGAAGAGTCAGTACACCGGCCGCACGGTGCGTGTGGAAGGCTACACCGACACCGACCCGATCAAAAAGAGCAAATGGAAAGACAACGAAGAACTCAGCACCCAACGCGCGCTGGCAGTGGAACGCTACCTGGCTTCGCGCGGGGTAGATGCCGATCGGATGTACTCCGCCGGCTTCGGCGCGAGCAAACCCATGAGCAGCAAAGCCAAGAGCCGCCGCGTGGAAATCGTCGTCATCATGAACTGATCCGCAGTTCCCTTCTGAGAGGGCCGGGGTGAGGGTCTCACCCTCTGAAGTCGGCCTGCAACAGATCAACACCAAAAGCCCACGCTTTACCCCGTGGGCTTTTTCAATGACACTACCAGTATGATTGCGATCATTGATTACGGCATGGGTAACTTGCGCAGCGTGCAGAAGGCAGTTCAGCTTGTTGAAGCGGACACGCACATCGTGCGCACCCCGGAAGAAGTGTTGGCTGCGGACAAGCTGATTCTTCCGGGAGTGGGCGCGTTCTGCGATGCCATCGCCCACCTGCGCGATGCACACCTGGACGATCCCATTCGCCAGTTCATCGCCTCGGGTAAACCGTTCCTAGGTATTTGCCTTGGCTTGCAGTTGCTGTTCGAAGTGTCGGAAGAAGACGGTGAGCACACCGGGCTTGGCATTCTGCCCGGTCGTGTGGTGCGGTTTAATCCGACCGATCATGCGCTGAAGGTGCCGCACATGGGCTGGAACGGCCTGCGGTTTACCCAAAACGACAGCCCGCTTTTGCGGGGCCTGGACGATGGCTGCCACGTCTACTTCGTGCACTCGTATTACGCTTGTCCGTCAGACGAGCATATCACTGCGGCCGTGACCGATTACGACGGTGAATTTTGCGCATCGATCTGCTGCGACAACATCATGGCCACGCAGTTCCACCCCGAGAAGAGCCAGCAAGTCGGCTTGAAAATGCTGGAGAACTTCGCCCGGCTGTGATGGTTACTCATCCACCACGGTAAGTTCCTGGCGAATGGTGCGCTCGAGCAGGTCTTCATCGATCGGCTTCATCAGTCGTCGGCAGTCGGTTAACTCATCCGGCAGCAGGCGCGGGCTGGTGTAACCGGTAATGAAGAAGAACGGGCATTGACGATCACGCAGCTTATGCGCGATTGGTGCGCTGGTGCCACCGATGATGTTGATGTCGAGAATCGCTCCGTCCAGATCGCCCGCATCCACACTCGCCATGCCTTCTGCCAACGAGGGCACAGGCCCAACCACCGTACAACCCAAATCTTCCAGGTGTTGTTGCAGCGACAGGGCTACCAGATAGTTATCTTCCACCACCAGGATGCGCATGCCGGCCAGAGGGGCGTGTTCACAAGCGGGTGCAATCATGACGTCACGTCCTTGTTACACGAGTCTTGATTCGTCACAGTATCGCTCACCGAACCACGCTCGGCAAAGCGCGAAAGCGGAATGGTCATCTTGCAGGTCACACCTGATGTGGGATAGGCCAGTTCAACCGCACCTTGCAGTTCGTAACCGATGAGACCTTCGATCAACGCCGTGCCGGTACCTGAATGCGTAGGGTGGGTGATCGGCGGGCCACCGACTTCACGCCAGGTCAATTCGATGTTGCAGTCATCCATCGTTTCCCACGACAAACACACACGCCCATCGGCACACGACAGCGAGCCGTATTTCACCGCATTGGTTGCCAGTTCATGCAAGGCCAACCCGATGGGCAACGCCGCACGCGCGGGTAGACGTAAGCGATCACCCTGCAACTCCAGGCGTTTGCTACCCGCTTGTATGTAGGGGCCGAGTACCAGGTGCACCGCGTCATGCAGGTCCACACCATCCCAACGTGTTTGTGCAAGCGCTTCATGGGTACGTGCCATGGCCTGCAGACGGCCCATGAACGACTCACGAAAGTCTGCCAATGAATCAGCGCGGCGAATCGATCGTTCGGCCAGACTCTGCACCGCAGCCAGATTGTTCTTCACGCGATGGTCCAACTCGCGCATGATCAATCGCTGCCGCACCTCCGCCTGGCGACGCTCGGTTACGTCCATGCCGTACACATTCACGTGCGCCGCGTCAGCAATCGGGGCAAACACCAACGTGAAAGTGTGTGCTCCGCTGTTCACATCCATGTGCTGATTCTTCTGCGTGGCCAATGCTTCCCGTAAAGCCTTGAGCCAGTTTTTCGGCACGATATTTTCGGTTACCGCATGCTCAGCAAGAAGCCGTCGCGCAGCATCATTGGTGTATAACACTTCACCTGTGGGTTCCAGACGCAACACCGGGTTTGGGTCTTCTGCCGGGAATCGGGCCAGGCTGCCGATAGCCGCTTCGGATTCTTTCCGGTCGGTAATATCGCTGACCAGACCAGCCGTGCGTGTAACCTTGCCATCTTCAACAATGGGGAATCCCCGGTCCTGAACCCATCGCACCGTATCATCAGGTTGCATGATGCGAAACTCGATATCCATCTGCTCGCCTTGGCGCAGACGTTTGCGTGCCTCGCGGACATGCTGGACATCATCCGGGTGGACCACCTGATGCCACATGCAACCGGACTTGACCTTCTCCAGTGGGATACCCCATTTGCGTTCAAGGGAAGGCGAGGCATAAAGCGTTTTGCCGGTCTCGGCATCCGCAATCCAGAACACCTCTTCAAGGTGATCAACCAACTCGCGGAAGCGCTGCTCGCTTTCTTTCAACGCGTGTTCTGCCTGCTTGCGCAGCGTGATGTCGAGCGCAGCGAACGTTACACCTTTGCTCAAGTCATCTGAATCAACCGGGCAAGAGCTGAGCAGGACATCGATCACCTGGCCATCCCGCTTCAGCCAACGCGTTTCCACCGTGCCCACACCATGCGCTTCGATCTGGCGATACTTCTCGGTGCCAACGTAATCGTAATCTTCCTGCGTGGGATACAGCATCCTGGCATTTTCACCCACCAGATGATCACGGTGGTACTCCAGCATGTCGCACATGTGCTGGTTCACACGCTTGAGCTTGCGATCGACGGTCATCCCCAATCCCGCCGGTGCCGCACGAAACAGGCTGCCGATGGTGGCTTCGCTGGCCAACCGCGCGCGTTCACTTCGGCGTCGCCGCACAATGTTCCAACCCAGAACCAGAATGGTGATCGACTGTGCCACTGCGAGCAACGTGATCGCGGTGATTGTATGAATGTGCGTATGCTCTGCATCGTCCGCCGGCCTTGCCAAAGCAACCGCCGGACACGCTATCAGCATCAAGCATCCAAGCGCTGCAATACTGATCCGGCGTTTACCTGTGATGGCCACAACCATACGTCACACTTTACTTCAAGGTAACTAGAACTGAACCGGAACTCCCTCCGCCTTCCACTTCTGAATCAGTAGCTTGAACTCTTTGAGCGCTTCACCGGCCCGTTCAGATGCATCCTGTAGTGATTGATACAACGCTGCATCGTTAAGCAACTTGCTCACCGTACCATCGCCTTCTTGAGCCTTTTGCGCCAAAGCATCGATACGCGTCAGCGTTTGACTGAGTTGATCCGCCGCGGCCACATAACGTTTGGTCAGTTGATCCAAACTTTTCTTCGCATCCTCAGTCAGTTGACGGGCATTGCTCGCACTGACGCTAATATCTGCCTTGAGTTGAGGGTTGCCGACCAATTCGTTCAGATGATCAATCGTTTTGCTCAGTGCGGCAAGATTCTCATCCGCCCTGGCGATTGCCGTGCGCAGGTTGGGTTGCGCCTTGCCAGTATCCACCTCTGCGATCGTGCGTTCGGCCAACATGTCGTTCAGTTTCTTTCCCACTTCGACATACTGATCCGCCAGGGCGGCTATGCGTGCAGACACATCGTCGAACCGTTGCAGCCCTTCGTCGAGCTGTGCTTCCAGCCGCGTGGCCAGGGTGGACGATGAACCGGTCAGTCGATCGCCCGGTGCGAGGTAAGTTAATTCACCTTCCACCGAACGATCCATCGAGATGGCCAGCGATGCACTGCCCCCCAGTACGCCGCTGGCCACAGTTGCCTTGCTGTGCGTGGGAATGCGTTGCTCGGGATCAATCTGGCACAACAGTTCCACCCCGCGTCGCGGATCACTGTGGTGTTGCACCGATTCGACATAACCCACCTCGATACCATTGAAGGTCACGCGGCTGCCACGTGCCAACCCGCCTGCATCAGGCAGATCGATATAGAGCGGGCTGACTTTTTCCGCCCAGGTGGGAATCTCGCCGAACATGAATATCATCCAGCCAAGGCCCACCAGACCAACCACCGCTGTGAGACCGGAAAGGATGTTCCGCGTGCGTGGCGACATATCGATGCACACCTTTTGCGTTGCTTCATGCCCCGCATGATCCGGGCTGCGACATGGTGACGAACTGCCGCACCACTTCATTCTCATGTTCGACCAACTTGCCCGGCTTGTCATCGGCAACCAGTTGGCCATCGTAAAGCATGACCATACGGTCAGCAATCATGTTGGCGCTGGCCATATCATGCGTCACCACGATGCTGGTCACCCGCAATTCCCGCTGCAGTTTCAGGATCAGCTGGTTGATCTCGTGCGAACGAATCGGGTCCAATCCGGTGGTGGGTTCATCGTACAACACCACGCGGGGGTGCAGGGCAATCGCCCGTGCCAGCGCCACGCGCTTGCGCTGCCCGCCCGATAGTTCCGCCGGCATCTTCGCTTCACTGCCCGCCATGTCGACCAGGTGCAGCACTTCAGCACATCGCTGATGGCGTTCCGCATCACTCATGCTCGCATGTTCGACCAACGGGAACATCACGTTATTGCCCACGGTCATGCTGTCGAACAGGGCGCCCATCTGGAACAGGAACCCGATATGCGTGCGCATGTCCCGCAGTTGATGTTCACGTTGATCGTCGATGCGCTTGCCTTCGTACAGCACCTGCCCACGGTCCGGGCGAAGCAAGCCCACGATCAGCTTCAGCAACACACTCTTGCCCACGCCGGATGGGCCGATCACCACCGTGGTCTGACCGGTGACAAAGTCCAGGCTCACATCACGCAACACATGCAGTTGGTCGAACGACTTGCTCACGCGGCGCAGCGAGATGATCGGCTTCGCATCACCCATAGAACGTCCGAATGGCGTCGACCACCTCCACCTGCTGTTGCTCGGTCATCTCCGGGTAGATCGGCAGGCTGATCACCTCGCGGCACGCCTGCTCGGCCACCGGGAAGTCGCCCTCACCGTAACCCAGCGACGCGAAGCAAGGTTGAAGGTGCAGCGGCATCGGAT